>DASYVT010000073.1 GCA_035936835.1 Candidatus Methylomirabilota bacterium
CCGGCGGAGGCGCCGCTCGAAGTGGCCAGCGCCTCGAAACCGAGCCCCGCCAGGACGCGCGCCGAACCCGCATCCCAGGGATTGGGAATCACGAATGCGCCTGGCGCCTGGTGGAGCGCCCGGAAGTGCGCGGCCTTCTCACTCTGCGTCGTCGCCATAGGGTTCCTCCGTCCGGAGAGCATAGCAGACATAAAGTCCGCGTCCAGACTCCGGTTTGACCTCGCCGCCGCGCTCTGGCAGGATCGCCTGACATGAGCGCATTGCCTTTGGACGCCGCGCGAAAGCTGGCGCCGCAGATCCGGTCCGCCGCCGACGAGATCGACGCCGCGCGCGAGCTGCCGCGCCCGCTCTTCGAGGCCCTGGCGGACGCCGGCCTGTTCCACCTGGCGGTGCCGCGCGCCATCGGCGGCGGCGAGTGCGAGTTCCCGACGTACGTTGAGGTGATCGAGGAGATCGGCAAGGCCGACGCCAGCACCGGGTGGGCGGTCAACCAGGGCGCGATCTTCGGCACCTACGCGGCCCGGATGCCGCGGGAGGTCGCCCGCGCGATCTGGATCGATGCGCCACGAAGCGTTGTCGCCAATACTCCGGCCGCGACCGCGAAGGCCGTCGTGGTGCCGGGCGGCTATCGCGTTACCGGCCGTCAGGGCTTCAGCACCGGATGCCGGCACGCCGCGTGGGTGGCGGCGCACGCCCAGGTCGTCGAGAACGGCCAGGTCAGGCTCGAGCACGGCCAGCCCGAGGCGCGCTACTTCTTCGTGCCGGTCGCCGAAGCCGAGCTGCTCGACACCTGGCACGTGCGGGGCATGCGCGGCACGGGCACGCACCACTTCGCCGTCACGGACGTCTTCGTGCCCGCGGAGCGCACCGTGCTGTCCGCCACAGCAAAGCTGCTGGAAGAGGGACCGCTCTACAAGATCCCGCGCACTCTCGCGTTCGCCTCAGGTGATGCCGCGGTCGCGCTCGGAATGGCCCGCGCGTGCCTGGACACCTTCGTCGAGCTGGCCGGTGCCAAGACGCCGCGGGCCATGCAGGCCCTTCTCCGGGATCAGTCCATGGTCCAGGTGAGCGTCGGCCAGGCCGAAGCCGCCCTACGCTCCGGCCGCGCCTTCCTCATGGAGACGGTCCGCGACATCTGGGGCGAGGCGACGGCCGGCGCGGTCAGCCTGGAGCGGCGCGCGATCCTGCGCCTCGCGACCACCCACGGCATCCGGCTGGCGGCGCAGGTCATCGACACCGTCTACAACGCCGCCGGCGCGACGGCCGCCTACGAGGGGCACCTCATCCAGCGCCACTTCCAGGACATCCACGTGATCACCCAGCACCTGCAGGGGCGCATCGCGCATTACGAGTTGGTGGGCCGCCACTGGCTGGGGCTTCCGATCGACCAGGACAGGCTCTAGCGTCGTGTCATCGCGCGCAGCGCTATCAGGGCGCCCACAACAAAAATGAGGGTGGCCAGATAGATCGGGCCCAGATGCGTCACCCAATTCAACTGAAAGGTGCCCGTGTAGTGGTAGGGCAGCGCAACCGCCAGCGCCACCACGGGCGCGACCACGGCGGCCACCCAGGCCCACATTTCCCCGCGTGCCACGCCGTACCAGGACAGCGCGCCCACGGCGATGCCCGTGCCCGCGATGAAGCCGGCCGTGGCCACGTGGAGATGCCCGATGTAGTGGACGATCGCCGGATTGAGGGCGTTCAGTTGGTCCCGCGTGACACCGTTCAGCGTCTCGACGCCCAGCTCGAAGCCGGTGGAGGTAAAATTGCGGATGAAAAACACCACTGCGTAGCCGATGAAAGCGAGGGCCGCGATCGCCATCAACACTGCGCCCTGTTTGAGTCCCGAATTCTGAGTCGTCATGTCGCCCCTCCTATTGGCTCGTTCCACCGCTGTTCACCGCACCCGCCGCCCGCTTACGTCCAGGTCTCTCAGGGGTTCTCGGCCACCCATCCCGACCAGAGGCTCTAATGAGTCTCGCCGATTACGGTGACACGCAAGCACTTAATTTCTCGAGCTCAGATCTGTGACTCAATTACGCGAGAGGCTCTAGCCGAACGCCGGCATCACCTCGCGCGCGAATAGCTCCATCGAGCGCAGCACGCGCGCCTGCTCGAGATCGCCGAACCAGAAGCTGCAGTTGAAGTGCGAGATGCCCACCAGCTCCCGGATGCGCTTGATCTGACGGATGCACGTGTCCGGCGTGCCGATGACCAGGAAGCGGTCCAGCAGGTCGTCGATGTCGGGCTCCTTTGCCGCGGGCACCGGGATGGCGCGTCCGCGCTCCACGCGCTCGTAGTGGTTGCGCAGGCTGAGCGTCACCCTCATGTTCCAGCGGGCCTCCTCGGCGGCGGCCCGCGCGTCAGCGTCGGTGTGCGTCACGTAGACGGCGCGCTGCACGCCGACCTCCAGCGGGTGCGAAGGCCGGACCTCGGCCACGACGCGGTCGAAGAGCCGGCGGAACTCCGCCATCCGCTCGATCGGGACGCCGAAGCCGCCCGTGAGCACGTTGAACCCGCGGCGTACGGCGGCCTCCACCGATTCCGGGCTTTGCGCCGTGACCCAGATGGGCGGGTGCGGCTTCTGGAGCGGCTGCGGGAACACCGACGTCTCGGGGATCTTGAAGTACTTTCCGTCGTAGCTGAACGGCTCGCCGCGGAACGCCAGGAGAATGACGTCGACCGACTCTTCCCAGCGCCCGCGGGCGCTGTCCAACTCGAGCCCGAGCCGCTCGAATTCGTAGTGCTGGTAGCCGCGCCCGAGCCCGATGTCGACGCGGCCGCCGGCCAGGAGGTCGAGGGTCGCGATCTCCTCGGCGACCACGAGCGGGTGGTGGAGGGGAACCACGATGACGGCCGTGCCCACCCGGAGCCGCGTGGTCTTCGCCGCGATGTACGTCGCGAACTGGGCCGGCCGCGAGAGATAGCCGTAGGTCGAGAAGTGATGCTCCGCGAGCCACACGTTGTTGAAGCCGAGCGCCTCGGCCGCCTGGGCGATGTCGATCGCCCGCGCGTACATCTCCTGCGAGGGGCGCGCGGAAGGCGATTGCATGAGCAGGAAGGTCCCGAAGTGAATGGTCATGCTCCCGTCACCTCGACCGGACACGGTAGTACGGCTGTGGCTGCCCCGGCACCTTGACGCGCAGCGTGTACACGGAGGTGCGCGCGGTGAAGAACAGCGTCTTGAGATCGGGGCCCCCGAAGGCGAGGTTGGCGGGCACCTCCGGCGTCCGGATGATCCCGAGCCGCGTTCCATCGGGCGCGAAGACCCACGTGCCTCCCGGCCCCGTGCAGTAGACGCGGCCTTCCACGTCGACCTTCATGCCGTCGGGCACGCCGTCCGTCTCGTCGGACGACATGTCGGCGAAGATGCGCCGCCGCACCATCGCGCCGCCGGCGTCCAGCTCGAGCACGTGGATGTACTGCGCCCAGCGCGTGTTCGCCACGTAGAGCAGGCGCTCGTCGGGTGAGAATGCCAGGCCGTTCGGGTACTCGAAGTCCGCCACGAGACTCTGCCCTCCGTCGGGCGCGATCCGGTAGA
This sequence comes from Candidatus Methylomirabilota bacterium, assembly GCA_035936835.1. NCBI lineage: Bacteria > Methylomirabilota (SeqCode) > Candidatus Methylomirabilota bacterium. The sequence goes on from DASYVT010000073.1 coordinate 3,542, forward strand.
CGCCGGCGTAAGTCAGCTCGCGTTCCGCCAGGGGCACGCGCAGGCCGGGATCGGTGAAGTAGATGCTCCCGTCGGACTTGCATATTAGATCATTGGGACGGTTCAGCCGTTTGCCCTCGAACCGGTCCATGAGGACTTCGATGCGGCCGTCGGCGGACGTGCGCGTGACCCGCCGGTTCTCCCCCTCGCAGAGGACCAGCCGCCCCTGGAGGTCGAACGTCGTGCCGTTGCCGCCGCCCGTCTTGTCCCGCACGACCTCGTGAGCGCGGCCGGGCGTCAGCCGGTACAGCACGCTCGATCGAACGTCGACGAAATAGTAGAAGCCGTCGGGATGCCACAGGGGGCCTTCCGTGAAGACGAACCCCGTGGCGAGACGTTCCGCCTCCCGGGTCTCGAGGATCGCAGAGAGCGCATCAGCCATGGTGTGAGACTCCTCCTTCACGGCTTCTTGAGGCGAACTTCCTCGAGGGGCGCCGACCACGGGTAGGGGTTGATCAGCATCAGCGCGGGCTCGGCCACGCGCGGGCCCACCCCGCTGGGCCAGATGTAGTCGTAGATGGGGCCATACCTGACGCGCTCATACACGAGGCGCTGGATCTGGTGCAGCATGGCCTCCCGCTTCTTGCGATCCGTCTCCAGGGCCTGCTGCTTGAAGAGCGCGTCGATGTCGGGATAGCCGCCGTACGCCCACGCGCCGTCGCTGGGGATGATCTCCGACAGGCGCGAGGCCGCGTTGCCGTAGAGCGCGGTGCTGCAGACGCAGAGGCCCTTGGCCTTCTTCGACGAGATCAGAGCCATATAGGCGCCGCGCTCCATCGGCCGCATCGTGAGCCGGATCCCGACCGCCCGCATGTACTGGACGATCGCCTCGCCCAGCGAGAAGTACGGCGGGAGCTGATGCAGCTCGCCGGCGTCGAAGCCGTTCGGGTAGCCCGCCTCCGCGAGGAGCTGCTTCGCCTTCGCGGGGTCGTACGGGTACGGCTCGAGGGGCAGGGCGAACTCGAAGGTCCGCGGGACGTGGTTGCCCGCGGGCCTGGACGCCCCCAGCGTCTCCGCGTCGCTCAGCGCCTGACGATCGATCGCGTAGTTCGCGGCCAGCCGCACGCGCCGGTCGTGCCACGGAGATTTCGGATCCCACTGCTCGAGGAAGTCGAGGTAGAAGGTGGCGATGCCGCCTGAGAAGGCCAGCTTGAGGTTGGGATCGCGCTTGACCTCCTGCGCCTGCGGGACGTCGAGCAGGTAGGCGATATCGACCTCGCCCCGCTTCAGCATCGCCATCCGCGTCGTGCTCTCCGGGACGCTCTTGAAGACAAGGCGCTTGACCGAGGGGACTTTTCGCCAGTAGCCCTCGTTCGCTTCCATCACCAGCTCGATGCCCGGCGTGTGGCTCACGAACTTGTAGGGCCCGAGCCCGACGGGCACCCGCTTGAAGCCGTCGTCGCCCACTCGCTCGACGTACTTCTTCGGCACGATCCAGCCCGAGCCGGACACGATCGAGCCGTAGAAGGTCATGAAGTCCGGCCAGGGCTCGTGAAGAATGAACCGCACGCGAGACGGCCCGACGACGACCACCTCCCGGACTTTGTCGTGGAGCGTCTTGGAGCCCTTCGCGCGGTGAAAGCTGAACTTCACGTCGTCGGCGGTGAAGGGATCGCCGTTGTGGAACTTGAGGCCCTCGCGCAGCTTGAACTCGTAGACCCGCTGGTCGGCGCTGACCGTCCATGACTCCGCCAGGCTCGGGCTCAGCATGTTGCCGGGCATCGGCTTCACCAGGGCGTCGTGCAGGGCATAGAGCACCCAGAACGGCGTGAGCTGGCCCGACACCTCGCCCGGATCGAACCAAACAGGCGACAGCGTCACGTAGAGCGCCCAGCGCATCTCGCCCTCCGGCTTCGTCTGGGCCGAGGCGCCTTCGAGCGCGCCCGCGAGCAAGAGCCACGACAGAATCAGACAACCCAGCGCCCGACCGCGTTTGCCAGTCATGCTCTCTCCCCCCGGTGATGGTCCTCGGCAGGGCCCCGGTCCTTCCGAGGTTCCCGGAAGAATGACACAAGTCAGGCCGAAGGACGACCCGCCTTCCACATTGATCCGCCAGCACCGATCTGGCAGGATCGGCGTCATGGTCGGCAGCGCAGCCTACGTTGGACAACGTCATCGGGCGAGAGTAAGGTGGCCGTCGCGTCTATTCGCACCGCATCCTCACGCGCCGGAGGGCACATAGCATGCGCACCGACACCGCCGCCAAGTCCGATCTCGACACCCTGGGCGATCTGAACCGCGACTATATCCGCTCCGTCCAGATGTCGGATGTCCGCCGGTTCGATGAGATCCTGGCCGAGGACTTCCTCTGCAGCAACCCCGACGGCTCTCTTGTCGACCGGAGCGCCTTCCTGAAGCAGACCGCGCTTCCCGTCAAGATCTCGAACCTCGAGGTCCACGACGTCAACATTCGCCTCATGGGGGACTTCGCGATCATCCACGCGCGGACCACCTACAACGCGCCGGATGGTCGGCAGGCGGCCGGCCGCTACACGGACGTGTGGGCCCGCCGGCAGGGGCGCTGGCTCGCCGTCTCCGCCCACGTCACTCGCTGCTGAGGCGCGAGCGCTCGTGCGCCGGGCCATCGGCCGGTAGCGAGTCTACCTCGCAAAGGAGGGTCTCAATCCATGTCGCGAGTTGGACCAATTCGTCAGTGGTTGCCCCTCCTCTGCGCCGCGCTGCTGCTGGTCGGGACGTCAGACGCTGGGGCGGCGCCCGAGGGCACGCTCACCTTCGCGATGCACTTCAGTCCCGTCACGCGCTGGCTGGACCCCGCGGAGGGCGAGAGCACCATCACGCCCTTTCTCCTCCTCTACGCGCTCCACGACGGATTGGTGAAGCCGCTGCCCGGAAGCGGGTCGGCCCCGAGCCTGGCGGAGTCGTGGGCCATGGCCAAGGACGGACTCAGCGCCGAGTTCACCCTGCGGCAGGGCGCCAAGTTCCATAACGGCGATCCGGTCACCGCCGACGACGTGAAGTTCTCCTTCGAGCGCTACCGGGGTGGGGGAGCGAAGATTCTCAAGGACACGGTGAAGGAGATCCAGACGCCCGCGCCCAATCGCGTGCGGTTCGTCTTCAAGGAGCCGTGGCCGGATTTCCCGGCCTACTACGGCACCTTCGTCGCCAGCGCCGGCTGGGTCGTGCCCAAGAAGTACGTCGAGCGGGTGGGTGAAGAGGGCTTTCGCAAGGCGCCCATCGGCGCAGGCCCCTACAAGTTCGTGAGCTTCAACCCGGGCGTCGAGTTGGTGCTCGAAGCCTTCGAGGGCTACTGGCGCAAAGTCCCCTCGATCAAGCGTCTGGTTTTCCGGAGCCTGCCCGATGAGACGACGCGCGCGGCCGCGCTCAAGAGCGGGGAGGTCGACGTCGCTTTTCTCCTGACCGGGCCCACCGCCGACGAGATCCGGCGCACGCCGGGACTGCGCCTGGTGGCACCGCTCCTCGGTATCTTCTGGCTCGACTTCCCGGATCAGTGGGACCCCAAGTCGCCCTGGGCCGACCGGCGCGTGCGGCTGGCCGCCACCCTCGCCATCGACCGCCAGGCCCTCAACCAGGCCGAGACGCTGGGCCTGTCACGGCCCACCGGCAGCATCGTGCCGCGCGACTTCGACTTCGCCCTGGCGATCGACGCGCCTCCCTACGATCCAAAGCGCGCCCGCCAGCTCCTCGCCGAGGCCGGCTACCCCAACGGCTTCGACGCCGGAGAGATCACGCCCTTCCCGCCCTACAACTCCATGGGTGAAGCCATCGCGGGATGGCTTCAGGCTGTCGGCATCCGCACGCGCATGCGCACCATGGAGCGTGGGGCGTTCATGACGGCGTGGCGGGAGAAGAAGCTGCATGGTGTAGTCCTCACCATCAGCGGGGTCTCGGGCAATGCGGCCACGCGGCTCGAGTCCTTCGTGACCAAGAACGGGGCCTTCGCCTTCGGCGCGCTGCCCGAGATCGACGATCTCTTCCGTCGACAGGCCAGGGAGCTGGACCGGAAGAAGCGCGAGGCGGTCCTGTTTCAGATCCAGCGCATCTTGCAGGAGCAGGTGACCCAGGCGCCCGTGTACCACCTCGGCTTTCCCACCGGGATCGGACCGCGCGTGGAGGACATCCTGGCCACCCCGATCTCCGGCTTCTACATGTCGCCCTACGAAGACCTCAAGCTCAAGCGGCCCTGAACCATGAAAACCCTCATCGAAGGCGGCTGGGTGGTGGCGTTCAACGGCAAGGGCCATGAAGTGCACGAGCAGGGGAGCGTCGTCTTCGAGGACGACCGGATTGTCCACGCCGGGGGCGCGTACACGGGTGCGGTCGACGCGCGCCTGTCGGCGAAGGGCAAGCTGGTCTCGCCCGGGTTCATCAATACTCACGTGCACACCTCCGGCAATGGCGGCGACTACCTCCTGCTCGACATGGCGCAGAACGACTACCGCACCTCCAACTACATGAGCTTCGCCGCCCCGCTGAAGGGCAAGATGACGCCGCCGCCTCCTGAGGCCGCTGCGGCGCTCCGCACCTTCGTCTTTCTCCACGCCCTCAAGCAGGGCGCGACCACCATCATCGACGTCGGCGGCCAGCGCGGGGACTGGGAAGGATATGTGCGCCTCGTCGACGAGCTGGGTGTGCGCGTGTACGGGAGCCCGCCCTTCCGCGACCGCAATACCTTCCACGACGCCCAGGGGCGGCTGTACTACGACTACGACGCCGCCCTCGGCACGCAGGGGCTGAAGGACACGGTCGCCTTCATCCGCGCCTACGACGGCGCGGCGCAGGGACGCCTGCGCGGCATGCTGAACCCGTCGCAGGTCGAGACGTGCAGCGAGCCCCTGCTGCGCGCTTGCAAGGACGCCGCGCGCGAGCTGGACGTGCCCGTGCACACGCATGCGGGCGGCAACCTCATCGAGTTCCAGCGGATCATGGACGAGTATCGCAAGACGCCGATCCAGTTCCTGGCCGATATCGGCTTCCTCGACGATCGCGCCCTCATCGGCCACGGCGTCTTCACCACGGCGCATCCCTGGACCCACTATCCGTTCGGCGACGACCTGCGCGTGCTCGCCGAGCGGGGCGCCACCGTGGGGCACTGTCCGTACAAGTACGCCAAGATGGCCATCACCCTCAACTCCTTCCAGCGCTATCTCGACGCCGGCGTGAACGTGGCCATCGGCACCGACACCTTCCCCATGGACATGGTGGCGGAGCTCCGCTGGGCGTCCATTCTGGCCAAGGTCGCCGACGCGAACTATCAGGCCGGCCAGCCGCGTGACGTGTTCAATGCCGCCACGCTCGCGAGCTGCAAGTTCCTGCGCCGCGACGATCTCGGTCGACTGGCCCCGGGCGCCAAGGCCGATATCGTGCTGATCAACATCGACCACCTCGGCGCCCCGGTCTACACCGACCCGATCAAGGCGCTGGTGGATGCCGGCTGCGGGCGCGACGTGGACACGGTGATCGTGGACGGCAAGATCCTGGTGCAGGGGGGCCGGACCGTCCGGATCGACGAGGACGAGGTGTATGCGAAGGCGCGGCAGGTGACCCAGAACTTCTGGAGCCACGTGCCCAGCTGGCGCTGGGACGGCGCCGGTGTCGACCGCATCGTGCCGCCGGCTTTTCCCATCCGCAAGGCGGCCGGCTAGGCGGCCCCCACCTCCACGATCTCGCCCTCGGAGCTCGGGGCCGGCACTGGCAGGCCGTCCTGCCTCAACCCGTCGATGTGAAGCTCTATCGCCTCACGAATCAGGCGCAGCACTTCCGCGCGGGTCTCTCCAACCGCAACGCAACCAGGAAGATCCGGGACATGCGCTCCCCAGCTCGTATCGCCTCGCTCGATCACAACCATGTACCGCATCATCCGTCACCCCCTGCTTTCCTCAGGCCCGCCTGCTTCAGTATCGCGCTCAACCAAGCCGAGTGCTGGCCATCGGGTTCTGATAACGTGAAAAGCCCGCCTCAAGCAGCTTATAATCGGCCAAGGAGGCAATCAATGGAAGACACGGAGATCATCTTTGCCGTGGAAGAGTCGCCGGAGGGCGGCTACACTGCTCGCGCGCTCGGCTGCCCCATATACACGCAAGCCGAGACAGTCGAGGAGTTGAAGGCGATGGTCCGGGACGCGGTTCGCTGTCACTATGAGGATGGTGCGGGGCCGAAGCTCATCCGGCTACACTTGGTCAAGGACGAGGTCATTCCTGCTTGAAGCTCCCGCGAGACCTCGCGGGCGCCGCACTCGCCTCGCTCCTCCGTCGGCACGGATACGAAGTTACCCGCTAAACCGGTAGTCACTTGCGGCTCACGTCGACGGCCCGTGGGGCGGAGCACCACATAACCATCCCCCGCCATGCGGCCCTACGGGTCGGCACACTAAGCGCGATTGTTGCCGAAGTGGCGTCCTATCTGGAGACGTCTCGGGAGAAGCTTGCGGAAGATCTCTTCGGTCACTGATCTCACGCAGGCGAAGGCCGAACGGCCGAAGCGCCACTGCAGCCGGCCGCCGCGAGGGTCTAGCTAAAGTCACCCGAGGCTTACCCGTGCCGAGCGCCCCGGTGAACGGCTCCCGCTCGCCGCCTCGAGGCTCCGGTTTGACTTGTAAGGCGCGCTCTGACAGGATCGGCGCGAGATGCCACGATTCATCCGCGCTGTGACAAGGGCCGCCGTGTCCGAGAGCGGGCCTTATGTTACTTACGCGCTTGACCTTGCTAGGATACATTTGGAATCGAACGACGTGGGGGCATGACCATGGCTAAGAAGAAGGCCAAGACACGGAAGAAAGCCGAGAAGAAGGTCGCGAAAAAGGCCGTCAAGAAGGTGGCCGGGAAAGCGAAGATGGCCGCCCGCAAGCCGGCCGCCCGCGGCGCGGGGGCTCCCAAGCGCAAGCCCTCCGCCCCCGCGCGGTCGGCCAAGACCCCCAAGCCCGGCGTGGCCGCTTTGCCGGCCGAGAAGCAAGTCGTGGGTGGTGTCCTCCTGGGCCAGGTCGAAGACTACTTCGCCCACGTCAACGTGATGACCCTCAAGCTCTTGGCCCCCGTCTCGGTCGGGAACATGATACGCATCAAGGGCCACACCACCGACATCACGCAGAAGGTCGAGTCCATGCAGATCGAGCACCAGCCCGTCCAGACGGCCTCGGCGGGCGATTCGGTGGGCATCAAGATCGCCGACCGGGCCCGCAGAACCGACGTCGTCTACAAGATCTGAGCGGAATACTGCGAGCGTCCTGCGCACGTTCATGGCCGGTGTCTGGGTAGCCCACGTTCCCTCGTGCCCTGACTGACAAGGGCCGCCGTGTCCGAGAGCGGGTTTATACCAGCTATGCACCTCAGGCGAGCTCTTCGCGAAACGTCGTCCGAGGCAACAGCACGCGAGCTTCGTGACTCATTGGCGCGCCAAGCTACGACGTACTGAAGCCGCAAACTCAGTCCACTTATGACTATCACAGAGGATCACCGGTAATGCGCGGTACTTGTGGAGAGTCGCTCGAAGTAAATCGACATCGAGTCCCGCATGGGCCATACTGAATTTGTGCGGGTCGTTAATCGAGCCGTCAGGCAGTAGATCAACGTACAGCGCCGCTTCCCTCCATTCCGGCGCGGACATTCCGCGTCCACCGGTCGCGTAGTAATCAGTAGCAGTTTCGCTTGAAGTACGAAGAAGCGCGGCGAGAGGTTGCTCCGCCAGTTCCGCGATGAATTCCTCTGGGCCTGACGTCGTTTCCCGAGCGCGACTGGCGAAGTAACGATTCGTGCGATGATCCGTAATTCTCTTCGGCAGTCGATCCCGCATTTCGGTGCGGATTGCCGCAACGGTAAAGACGATAGCTTTACCAAATTGTTCAAGCCCGATGGACGAGAACACGAGAGCGT
>DASYVT010000074.1 GCA_035936835.1 Candidatus Methylomirabilota bacterium
GGCGCGACGGCGCCGCTTCTCCAACGATACCGCCGATCCATGGGGTCTCATGCCCCATAGTGTCACACCTTTCCATTACTTACGCAAAGATCAATAATTGGTGTAGAAGGCGACAGCAGCATCGACGTCATCGACCATATAGCGGACATTGACAGTGGTCATCGGGAATCCTCCTTCCCTGTAGCCGGAGTATGCCACGGAAAGGCACGGACCTTACCGCGCCTCAGATTTCACACTGAGACACTACCGCAGGCCAGGGAACCTTGACAGGACGGGGCAAGTTTGTTAGAAACAAGGGCCATTTCGAGCTGACCGCGGTCCGCTCCCGGACGACTTGAGGAGGATCCCGATGAAGACATTCCTGTGGAGAATCGCGGGCGCCGTCGCCGTCGCGGCGTGTCTCGCCCCGGCCCCCGCCGAGGCGCAGGCCCCGATCAAGGTCGGCGCCTCGCTCTCGCTCACCGGCACCTACGCCCAGCCCGGCTCGTACCAGAAGGAAGGGTACGAGCTGTGCGCGGACCATCTGAACGCCAAGGGCGGGTTGCTCGGGCGCAAGGTCGAGTTCGTGTTCTACGACGATCAGTCCATGCCGGCCACCGGTGTGCGCCTCTACGAGAAGCTCATCACGGAGGACAAGGTCGACGCGGTAATGGGGCCGTACTCCTCTCCGATCACGGAGGCCGTGGCCAACGTCAGCGAGAAGTACCAGAAGGTCATGGTCTCGCCCCTGGCCGCGACCACGTCCATCTTCAAGAAGGGGCGGAAGTACATCTTCATGGTCATCTCGCCCGCCGAGGCGTACCTGGAAGGGCTCGTCGACATGGCGGCAAAGCGCGGGCTCAAGACCATCGCCGTCGTGAACGAGGACACGCTCTTCACCAAGGCGTCCGCCGTGGGCGTCGCCGAGATCGCCAAGAAGAAGGGCATGCAGGTCGTGTTCCAGGAGGCGTACCCGAAGGGCAACACGGACTTCTCGGCGCTCCTGACCAAGCTCAAGGCGGCGAACCCCGACGTCATCGCGGCGTCCACCTACTTCGATGACGCGGTGGCCATCACCCGCCAGATGAAGGAGCTGAACGTCAGCGCGAAAATGTACGGCGTGACGGTGGGCGGCGACCTCCCGAAGTTCTACGACCTACTCAAGCAGAATGCCGAGTACGTGTACGGCTCCACGCAGTGGGAGGGGACGCTGCCCTACCCGGGTCAGAAGGAGTTTGTTGACTCCTACCAGAAGAAGTTCGGGCACGAGCCGGTCTACCACTCGGCCGCCGGGTACGCGGGCTGCGTCATCTACGCCGAAGGCGTCCGGCGCGCCGGCAGTCTGGACTCGGACAAAGTGCGCGACCAGCTGCTCAAGCTCGAGACGCGGACGTTCTTCGGCGACTACAAGGTGGACCCGGACGGCTTCCAGACCGCCCACAAGATGGTCATGTTCCAGTGGCAGGACGGCAAGAAAGTCACCGTGTGGCCGGACGACCTGGCCAGCGGCAAGCCGCGCTTCCCGACACCCGGCTGGGGCCAGCGGTAGCCTAGTCCCCAGCGTTAGGCTAGTCCAATGTTCGTCATCACGCCTGCCATGGTGGGCCAGGTGGTCATCTCTGGCCTCCTGGCGGGCGCTCTCTACGCCATGGTGGCGCTCGGTCTCGGACTCATCTTCGGCGTCATGCGCGTCCTCAACGTGGCGCATGGGTCGCTGCTGATGCTGGGCGCCTATACGACGTTCTGGCTCTTCCATTGGTTCGGCCTGAACCCGTATCTCTCGCTCCTGGTTTCGATGCCGGCGCTGTTCGTCGTCGGCGTCGTCCTCCAGAGCCTGCTGGTGCGGCGGGTGGTGGACGCGCCGGAGCTGTCCTCGCTGCTGCTCATGTTCGGCGTGGGCATCGCGCTCGTGAACCTGACCCAGCTCGCCTTCACCTCGGATCTGAGATCGGTGGAGTACCTGACCGGGTCCTTCGTGCTGGGGCCGTTCGCCTTCTCCAAGTCGCGCGTGATCGCCTGTGCTTTCGCGATCGTGATCACGGCGGGCGCGTTCTGGTTCCTGCAGAAGACGCGCCTCGGCAAGGCCCTGCGGGCCGTGTCCCAGAGCCGCGAAGTGGCCCAGGTCTGCGGCGTCAACGTCCAGCGGATCCACATGCTGGCCTTCGGTCTCGCCTCGGCGCTGGCGGCCGCCGGCGGCACGCTGGTCGCCGTGATGGTCGCCATCCAGCCCGAGATGGGGCAGGTGTACACGTTCAAGTCGTTCCTGGTGATCGTGCTGGGCGGCGCCGGCAACTATCCCGGCGCCCTGGTGGGCGGTCTGCTCCTCGGCCTCGTCGAGCAGCTCTCCTCGCTGTTCCTGACCACGCAGGTCAACGAGGCCGTCGCCTACGTTTTGCTGGTCCTGGTGCTGCTGGTGAGACCGACGGGCCTGTTCAAGGGGCGCGCCTCGTGAAGCGCTGGTTCTTCGCCGGGCTCGTGGTCACGCTGGCCGCCCTGGCGCTCTACCCGATGCAGGGGACGGGGTATGGCGTCCGCACCGTGCTCCAGCTCTTCATGTGGATCGCGCTCGCTCAGTCCTGGAACCTGATCTCCGGGCTCACCGGCTACGTGTCGTTCGGGCACGTGGCGTTCTTCGGCATGGGCGCCTATACCGCCGGCATCCTGGTCACCAAGCTCGGGTGGCCGTGGCTCCTGGCGTGCCTCGCCGGCGGCGTCATGGCCATGGTGCTCGCGCTGGTGATCGGCTGGCCCTGTTTCAGGCTCAAGGGGCCCTACTTCGCCATCGCCATGCTGGGACTCAACGAGGTCCTGCGCGTGATCGTGTCCTACTTCGAGGGGCTCACCGGCGGCGGCAGCGGCCTGTCCATGCCCACGCTCCTCCACGCGAGCGTGCCGATCTACTACGCCATGGGGCTCACGGCGCTGCTCGTCACCGGGCTCACCTACATCATCATCACTTCCCGCTTCGGCCTGCGCCTCATGACCATCCGCGAGGACGAGGTCGCGGCCGAGGCCATGGGGATCGACACCTTTCGCTACAAGCTCTACGCCTTCCTTCTCTCGGCCGCGGGGCCGGGGATAGTCGGCGGGCTGGCTGCCAGGGACCAGGGCTACATCGAGCCCATGAGCGTGTTCCCCCTCATCACGACGATCACGATGATCGTAATGGTGCTCTTTGGCGGCAAGGGCACGATCTGGGGCCCGGTGCTGGGCGCCGTCCTTCTGTTCACGTTCCAGGAGATCGTCTGGGCCAGGTTCATCTACCTCCACCAGCTGTTCTTCGGCGGCATCATCGTGGCGGTCGTTCTGTTGATGCCCCGCGGGATCCTCGGCGTCCTCCAGCAGAAGTACAACCTGCCGAGGACCATCTGATGGAGCCGATCCTGATGGTGGACCGCGTGGTCAAGCGCTTCGGCGGCGTGACCGCCGTCAACAAGGTCTCTCTCTCGCTCGAAGCGGGTCGCATCTATGGCCTGATCGGCCCGAACGGCTCGGGCAAGACCACGCTCTTCAACTGCATCACGGGCGTCGATCAGGCCGACCTGGGGCAGATCCGCTTCAAGGGGCAGCGCATCGACGGGCTCAAGCCCCACCAGATTTTCCACCAGGGTATCGGCCGGACCTTCCAGGTCATTAGGGTCTTCCCCGAGCTGACGGCGCTCGAGAATCTGATGGTGGTGACGACGGACGACTATGCCGCCGCCCGGAAGCGCGCCGAAGGGCTGCTCGGCTTCGTCAAGCTCGAGCGGCTGGCCGGGGAGTACGCGGGCAACCTGTCCTACGGCCAGCAGAAGCTGGTCGAATTCGTCCGCGTGCTCATGACGGACCCCGAGCTGATCCTGCTCGACGAGCCCGCCGCCGGTGTCAACCGGACCCTGCTGAATGAGCTCCTGGAAGCTGTGCGTAAATTGCGCGACAGCGGCAAGACCGTCCTGCTCGTCGAGCACGACATGAAGGTCGTCATGGGGCTCTGCGAGACCGTCTTCGTCCTCGACCACGGCGAGAAGCTGGCCGAGGGGCCTCCCGGCGTCATCCAGACGGACGAGCGAGTGATTGAAGCTTATTTTGGCCGCTAGCGCCGCGCTCGCGCTCTACCTCGGCTGGCGCTCCTGGGGCTGGCCGCTGATTCACGACGCCCCGCTCATGCACTACGTCGCGTGGCTCATGGCCCAGGGCGCCGTCCCCTATCGCGATGTCTTCGACATGAACGTGCCCGGTGTCTACTTCCTGCATCTCGGCGTCATCACGGTTCTTGGTCAGGGCGACGGCGCCTGGCGGCTCTTCGATCTCGCCTGGCTCGCCCTCACGGCCGCGGCGCTCTTCGGCTTCTCGCGACGCATGGGCGATGCGTGGAGCGGGCTCGGCGCGGCGCTCCTCTTCATCCTCTATCACCTGTCCGGCGGGGCGTGGCGCGCCGGCCAGCGCGATTTTCTCCTGGCGCTCTTCCTCGTCCTGGCCGCGTGGGGAGCGGCGCGCGCCTGGGAATCGGGCGGCGCGCGGGCGCCCCTTCTCTGGGGAGGGCTTGCCGCCGGCGCCGGGGTCATGGTCAAGCCCCAGGCCGCGCTCTTCTGGATCGCGTGCGCCGGAGTCGTGGTGCTCGGCGCCGTGGGCTCGGGCACGATGCGCGCGCTCGCGCATTGGTGCGCGGCGGGGCTCGCCGTGCCCGTCCTCGTGATGGGCTGGCTCGCGTGGCACGGCGGGGCAGGGCCCTTCGTGTCCATCGTCACAGGCTATGTCCTGCCGCTCTACAGCCGCGTCGGGCGCGTCTCGGTGTGGGAAGGGCTCCGCTGGCACGTTTACGGCTGGCAAATCTGGTGCTGTCTCGTCGCGCTCGGCCTCCTGGGTTTCGCGCGCCAACCGCAGAAGCCATACGGCAGCCGCCGCTGGCTCGCTCTCCTGGGCGCCGTCTACGGCTTCGTGCACGTCGCCGCCCAGGGCAAGGGGTGGGAGTACCACAGCTATCCGTTCGCGGTCTTTGTCTGCGCCCTGGCGTCGGTCCCGCTCGCTGCGCGGCCGAGGCAGGCCCTGCCCTCACGCTGGAACTCGGCGCCCGCGCTCTCCGGCGCGCTCGCGTGCGCCCTCCTCGTGATCGCCGTGGCGCTCCTGGGCGCCAAGGGAGCGGGCGCGGCCGACGCGCCGTGGATAGCCGACAGGGCCCGCCGCGTCTCGGCTCTCGTGCGCGACCTAAAGCCTCTGGCGGGCGCGGGCCCGGTGCAGGTGATGGACGTCAGCGAGGGCGGGGTCCACGCGCTCCTGCGCCTGCACCTCCGGCAGCCGACACGCTTCCTCTACGACTTCCACTTCTTCCACGACGAGGGCGACGCGCGCATCCAGGCGCTCCGCGCCGAGTTCGCGCGCGACCTCGAGCGCGGCCGGCCCACGACCGTCGTCGTCTTCAGGGACACGTGGCGCCGTCCCGGTTACGAGCGGCTCGACGGATTCCCCGCCGTGGCGCGGCTCCTCGCGCGCGATTACACACTCGCCGTCGAGGGTGACGGCTACAGGATCTATGCGCAGCGAACCCGTCCTTAACGTCATTCGCGCCTACGAGGACAAGATCGTCCGCGGCTACTGCTGGGGGCGCTTCTGGATCCTCCGCCAGCGCTTCCTCGACGAGATCGGCCAGTACCTGCCGGAGCGCGGGCGGGTGCTCGATCTCGGCTGCGGTTTCGGCCTCTTCTCCCTCTACTACGCGAGCGTCCATCCCGGGCTGCGCCTCGAGGGGCTCGACCGCAATCCGCGCCGCATCGCCATGGCGCGGGCCGCGGCGGGCAAGCTCGGCCTCTCGAATGTCCGCTACGAGGTCGGCGACGTCATGGACTTCCGCGGCGGCGAGACATTCGACGCGGCCTACATGCTCGACATCGTCCACCACATCCCGGAGGAGGCGGTGCGCCCGCTGCTCGAGCAGGTCGCCAAGATCCTGCCGCCGGGCGGACGGCTCCTCATCAAGGACGTGGATCGCCGGCCCTTCTACAAGCGCTGGTTTACCCACCTCCTCGACAAGGTCATGGACCCGGGCACGCCGGTGCGCTACTGGGACGGCGAGGAGCTGGCGGGCCTGCTCCGGGAGGTCGGCTTCAACGTCCGCCGCCACCTGATGGTGGACATCCTGCCGTACCCGCACATCCTCTATGTCTGCGAGCGACGGCCGTGACGCCGACGCTCCTGCTCGCCGAGGGGCTGACCGCGGGCTACGGCAAGATGCCCATCCTCCACGACGTCACGCTCGAGGTGCGCGTGGGCGAGATGGTCAGCGTGATCGGCCCCAACGGCGCGGGCAAGTCCACCGCCTTCAAGACCATGGTGGGCTTCGTGCACGCGACGAGCGGGCGGGTCCTGTTCGACGGCCAGGACATCACGGGCCTCCGTCCCGACCAGGTCCTGCCGCGCGGGCTCGCCTATGTCCCGCAGGGGCGCATCGTCTTCCCGCAGATGACCGTCCTCGAGAACCTCGAGATGGGCGCCTATATCGAGCGCGACGGCGCCAGGATCCGGGAGAGCCTCGAGCGCGTCTACGCGCTCTTCCCGGTCCTGAGCCAGCGGCGGGCGCAGAAGGCCGGCACGCTCTCGGGCGGCGAGCAGCAGATGGTCGCCATCGGCCGCGCCCTGATGTCGCGGCCGAAACTTCTGCTGATGGACGAGCCTTCCGCCGGACTGGCCCCGCTGGTCGTCCAGCAGGTCTTCG
>DASYVT010000075.1 GCA_035936835.1 Candidatus Methylomirabilota bacterium
CGATCCGGCCCGTAACGTCCAGGAAGGCGAAGTCCGCCAACTCCTCGTCCTTTCGGCGGACGGACGCGACCAGCGAGGCGAGCATCCGGAGCCCCAGCTGTGGTGTCGATAGCAGTGCTGCATGGAGGTCGTCCTTGGAGACCATGACGCAGCTCGTTGGTTCGACCGCGATCGCGCTCGCCGTGCGAATACCCCCCGCGTCCAGCACCCCGAGCTCCCCAAAAGTGTCCCCGGCGCCAAGGAGCCGAAGCACGAGCTCCCGGCCGTGGCGTGAGGTGTGCGTCTCGCGGACGAGACCGCGTTCGATGACGAACATCGAGGTCGCCGGCTCGCCTTCGCGGGCGAGGTAGGCGCCCGCCGCGAAGGCACGGCGGTGCACCCGCGACCGCAAGGAAGCAGAGAGCTTGGTAGGAAGGCCGGCGAAGACTGGCGTTCGAAGGAGCACCGTGATCGGCTCCTCGCCGTTTTCAGCCGGAACTTCGAGGGCCAGCCGGTGAGTATCCACGGGTTGGCCCGTGCCCTTGAGCATGACTGTGTCGCCGCCGGCGAACGAGTACTCCGGCGCTGCGGCATGCGTAGCCTCGTCGACGAGTACCTCGCCGGCGGCGGCCCTGCTTGTCAGCCCAGCCGCTGTATTGGTGACTTCACCGACAGCAGTGAAATCCTTGAACCCGCCCCCGCCCACGTTTCCGCAGAACTCTTCGCCGGTGGAGATTCCGATTCCGATCTGAATCCATGGACCGGCGGGCGTTCTGTAACCCACCGCTTCGAGGAGTGCGGCGGCGGCGGCAACTGCCTTGCGCGGGTAGTCGCGGCCGCTCAGTCCCGGCACGAACAGGCCCATCAGCTGGTCGCCCGAGATCTGGCCGAGAACTCCCTCATGCCGCAGCAACACCCGAGAGGCGACGTCGTAGAACCGGTTGAGAAGGGCCGGCTCCTCGCCCTGCGACAACGACTGACTGAGGTTCGTGTAGTTGCGGACGTCCGCGAAAAGGATGCTGATCGGCACGATCGCTCCGCCTTCCGGCGCCCACTACAGGCAGCGCGCACACACGTGTGGTGTCTTGTGAGAGGGCCGGTACCCCATGATCCGAAATGGCAGCGTGAGAGGGCCGCCATAAGGCGCATTGCAGAACTTGCAGCGCGGCTGGCCGGGCACCAGTGCAAACAGCCTGCGAAGCAGGCGTGGCGCATTGGCGGCGACGCGGTCGCCGCGAAGGATCGCGCACCACTGCGTACCCATCGGCGAGGGGCTGCCGACGGGCTTTGACGCCGCCATCAGGCGGGCCTATGGTATCGCTGGCGATGCGGCGCGTCCTCGTTGGGCTGACGGCGATCACCGTCGCGCTGGGGTGGCTTCAGCTGGCTCCAGCCTTCGGTTTCCCGGTTACCGCGCCTGCGGCAATGCTGGATCGAATGTTGGGCGCCCACCGCGAAGTGGGACCGGCGGGCTGGGCGCTCCTATTGCTCGGCGAGTTCGCGTTCGTCGCAGGATATTTCTTGTTCGTCGAAGGTCGGACGCATTGGGCTCTAGCGCCTTTCGCTTACGCGGTTGGCGCCTGGGTGCTTACCGGAGCGGTCCTGATGCCATTGATTGGGCTCCTCCAGGGT
>DASYVT010000076.1 GCA_035936835.1 Candidatus Methylomirabilota bacterium
GTCAGCGACACGGGGGTCGGCATCGCGCCGGAGGACCAGGAGGCGGTGTTCGAGGAGTTCCGGCAGGTGGGCGCCAACGCGGCGAAGCAGGAGGGGACGGGGCTCGGGCTCGCCCTCTGCCGGAAGTTCGTCGAGCTGCACGGCGGCACGATCCGGGTCACCAGCGCGGTCGGGGCAGGGTCGACGTTTACGTTTCGCCTTCCCACCAGGCAATGAAGGCCGGAATCTTGGTCACCGATCAGGCCATCCGGTACTTCTTCTCCGCGTCGACCGTCAGCGCGATCCCGTGGCCCGGCCGGTCGGAGATCCGGAACGCGCCGTCCTCGCACTTCGGCATGCCTTCGAAGAGGTCGGCCGGGACCCAGTCGATCCACTCCACGAGGAACGCGTTGGGCAGGGCGGCCGCGACGTGCAGCGACAGCTCGTGCACGACGTGGGGCGATACGGCGACCTGGTGGGCGGCGGCCAGCTGGCCGATGCGCATCGTCTCGGTGAAGCCGTTGGCGCGGCAGACGTCCGGCATCAGGTAGCGGGCTGCCCGCCGCTCGATCAACTCGCGGAATTCGAAGCGCGTGTAGTTGTTTTCGCCGGTCGCGACCGGGATCCTGATGGCGCGGGCCACCTCCGCGCAGGCCGCGGGGTCGTCGGCCAGGGCGGGCTCCTCGTACCAGACGAGGTCGAGGTCCTCGAGCATCTGGGCCTGGCGGATCGCGCTCTGCACGTCGAGCTTCTGGTTGACGTCCACCATCATCCGCACGCCGTCGCCGAGCGCCTTGCGCACCGCCTCCACGCGCTGGCGGTTCACGCGCGGGTCAGGATGGTGGACCTTCATCTTGTAATAGCGACAGCCCGCGGCCGCGTAGCGCGTGCCCTCGCCGATGAGATCGTCGATCGAGTACGAGCCCCAGCCGCCGCTGCCGTACGCGGCCACGCGGTCCGTCGTCGCGCCCCACAGCTTGGCGAGCGGAAGGCCGGCCGTCTTGGCGGCGAGATCCCAGAGCGCGATGTCGAGCGCCGACAGCGCATAGCCGGCGATGCCCACGCGGCGGATGCCGCGGTCCGCGCGGTACATCTTGTCCCAGAGCCGTCCGACCAGCAGCGGGTCCTCGCCGATCAGCAAGGTCGCGAGGCGGCGGGCGTACGCTTCCACCGACTCGGAGCCGCTGCCACCGAACACGAGCGAGTAGCCCAGCCCCTCGGGGCCGGAATCGCTGCGGATGCGGGTCACGACCAGGCGATGCTCGGGCAGGTCCAGCGCGATAGGCGTGACGGTCGGGACGCGCAGCGTGAACGTGTCGATAGCCGTGATTTTCATGGGTGTGGTTCCTCCCGCGGTCAGCCCTGCATGAACGCGTTCAACTCGGGCGTCGTCAGGGAGCGGTCGAGATAGCCGAACGTGCCCTTGTCCTTCACCTCGCGGGCGGCATTGACCAAGCCCGACATGGCTTCGCGATAGAGCGAGGTCGCGAGGCTGATCCGCTTGACGCCGGCGGCCTTCAGCTCGGCCACCGTGAACGATTTGCCCTTGATGCCGACCATGAAGTTGACGGGCTTCGACACGGCGGCGCAGACCGCCCGCACCGCCTCGAGGTCCGGCAGGCCGGGCGCGAAGAGCACGTCGGCGCCGGCCTTCTCGAAGGCTTGCAGGCGCTTGATCGTGTCGTCCAGGCTGGGATTGCCGCGCAGATAGTTCTCCGCCCGCGCGGTCAAGGTGAATGGGAACGGCAACGCGCGCGCCGCCTGCACCGCCGCCGCCACTCGCTCCACCGCAAGTCCGATATCGTAAAGCGGCTTGTCCTTGTCGCCGGTCGCGTCTTCGATGGAGCCGCCGACAAGCCCCACCTCGGCGGCCAGGCGGATGGTCTCCGCCGCGACAGCCGGAGCGTCGCCGAAGCCCTTCTCGAGATCGGCGGAGACGGGCAGTTCGGTGGCCGCCACGATGGCCCGGGCATGCGCCAGCGCTTCCTCGCGCGTCACCTTGCCGTCGCGCCGGCCGAGGATGCCGGCGGAGGCGCCGCTCGAGGTGGCCAGCGCCTCGAAGCCGAGCCCGGCCAGGACGCGCGCCGAGCCCGCGTCCCAGGGATTGGGAATCACGAATGCGCCCGGAGCCTGGTGCAGCGCCCGGAAGCGCGCGGCCTTCTCACGCTGCGTCGTCGCCATAAGGTTCCTCCGTCCGGAGAGCATAGCAGACAGTTTGACCTCTCCGCCGCGCTCTGGCAGGATCGCCTGACATGACCGCATCCCCCCTTGAGGCCGCGCGGAAGCTGGCGCCGCAGATCCGGTCCGCCGCCGACGAGATCGACGCCGCTCGCGAGCTGCCGCGCCCGCTCTTCGAAGCGTTGGCCGACGCCGGGCTGTTTCA
>DASYVT010000077.1 GCA_035936835.1 Candidatus Methylomirabilota bacterium
CGCCCTTGACGAGCGCGAATACAAGGCTGACGGAACCTCGCGAGACCAGAGCCCACTGCCCCATGACTCAGCCGTGACGATGTGAACCCAACATAAGGAGACACACACCACGACTTGACACGGCCAGCCGCTTCATACAAGGCGACATAAAGGCGATTATCCGACCGGGCCGGCGCCGGCGGGCACCGACGGCGGGGTGGCTGGCGCCGAGAGAACCGCGCGGAGCGCATCGGTGATCCCCCAGCCGGGCCAGTCATTCGCGACGATCTTGCGCCGGCGACCGCGGGGCAGTCAAGACGCGTCCTGCCGGGGCAGAGTCCACCCCCGAGACTGGGGCGGATTACAGATAGGAGGGGGCGGCAGCGCGCAGGGCGGCCGACGGCGGGGCCGGCCCCGGAGAGGCCGCCGGGTGGAGCCGGCCCAGGGGCGCGAGGATCGTGCCCCCCACGGCCGGGTCCTCCACCGTGGCGATGCACCGCAGCCGGCCGCCGCAGCGGGGGCACGCGAGCACGTCGATCCCGAAGGCCCGGCGCATTAGGGTGGCCCAGGCCCAGTAGCGCGGGCAGCGTGAGGCTCCGCGCTCAGCCCGCCGGGCGGCCGCCTCTTCGCTCGCCGCCGAGCGGGGCTACGAGGCCGACCTCTCGATGGCGGCAAGGGCGTCCGCGATCTCGCCTCGGGCGTTGGCGCCGGCGTCTCGCAGCGTCATTGCCGCCCCGCGACTTCGAAACTCGGCGAAGGTCTCCGCGCCGAGCGTCTGGGTGAGGTGCTCAACGACACTCGGAAGCCCGGCGACGAGGCCGTCCAGAGAGACGTCGCGAGTGAGTGCGCCGTAGAGCGTAGCCGCAGCTTCGTACCGTCCGAGCCGGTCGAAGAGGACGACGAGATGCCCCATGCCGATGCCGAGGAACTGATCGCCCGCTAGCTGCCAGCCATCCAGCAGTTCGGCGAAGGTCGTGAGGGCAAGCGCGGGTGTCCCCGAGCGAGCCTGAAGCGCGGCCATGTCGAGCCGGATCGAGTTTTCGAAGAACCGGTTTCCGCACCCGTGCGCGACTCGCAGGGCGCGCTCGTGCGTCTCCAGGGAAAGAACCGGGTCGACATCCGCGCACGCGATGGCCTTGCTGTTGAGGGCGATCGCGATTGACACGGGGACACCGGTTGCCTCGGCCGCCGCGATAACGCGGTCGGCGATCGCGAGCGCCTCTTGCTTGCGACTCAATGCCAGGAAGTACAGGAAGACGGACGCGCAGAAGCGATCGTGCGCGTCCTCGGGGTTCTCCGATCCGGCTCGTAAGAGTTCGATCGCGCCGTCAATGTTGCCCTCGAATGCGGTGATCATAGCCAGGTCGGTGTACGCCCAGATGAATGGATCAAAGCGGGTGTCGCCCAGAAGCGAAAGGGCTTCGCTTCCGAAGCTCCTCGCTTCCTCGAGCCTGCCGAGCGTCCAGCTGCTGTCGCACGCCATCGTCAGCAGCAGCGGCAATCGGCGATGCTCGAGTCGTCGAGCGACGTCCGCGACCTCTGCGGCCCACCCGAGCGTGTCGTATCGACACGAGAATCGCGCGATCTCATGGGCGCCCGCGGCAATTCGGATCGCGACGTCGGCGCTTGCTCGAGTCGTCGCCCACCGAAACGCGGCACGAAGATTCGCCATCTCTCGCTCGACCCATTGATGAGCCAGCAGCGCGTCCGGGCTTCGGAGCAGATTGAAGTTCGCGTCCGCCGAGCCGGCGAAGAAGGCGGCGTGTCGATCGCGGGCGGCGCCGAGATCGTCCGTCGCGCCGAGCTGCTCATCGCCGAACTGCCGGATCGTTTCCAACAGTCCGTATCGGGTGACGTCTCCGCTGCGCTTGACGTGAACCAAGGACTTGCGCACGAGAGAGTCGAGAACGTCGATCGTCTGAAACTCGTCGGTGTCGCCTGCTCCGCACACTCGTTGAGCGGCTTCGAGACTGAAATCTCCTGCGAACACTGAGGCGCGATTCAAGACCCGGCGCTCGTCGTCGGACAGCAAGTCGTAGGACCACTGCATCGCGTGGCGTAGCGTCTGATGCCTCTCGAGGGAGCGACGCGCTCCCGTCAACAACTTGAATCGTTCGTCGAGGCGATCGCGGACCTGGGACGGGCTCATCGAGCGCATGCGCGCCGCCGCAAGCTCGATCGCCAAAGGGATGCCGTCGAGCCGGCGGCAGAGATCAGCCACGACGTCCGCGTCCGAGCCGAGCTCGAACGACGGCTCGACTGCGCGCGCACGGTCCACGAAGAGCTCGACGCCCGAAGAAGGATCGCGAACGCCGAGAGACGGGACGGGCCAGACGTGCTCCCCGTTCACGCCCAATCCCTCGCGGCTCGTCGCGAGCATCGTCACGGCCGGGCACGATCCGAGGATCGTCTCGACGAGACGCGCTACCTCGTCGACGAGATGCTCGCAGTTGTCGAGGACGAGCAGCAGGCGACGCTCGCGCAATGCATTGACCAGACAGTCTCGCATCGTTCGCTCCGGTCGCGGAGACACGCTCAGGACAGCCGCGACGGCATCGACGAGCGCGTCCTCGGTGTCGAGCGGCGCGAGCTCGACGAACCACGCGCCGTCCGGAAACTCCGGAAGCATCTCCGCGGCGACGTGCAATCCCAAGCGAGTCTTGCCGACGCCGCCGACCCCGGTGAGCGTCACGAGCCGCTTTGCCCGCAGCTCACCCGTGATCGCGGTGATCTCGGCGGCACGTCCCACGAAGCTCGTCACCTGCGTCGGCAAGTTTCCGGGCACCGCGTCGAGCGTCCGCAGCGGCGGGAACTGCTGCGCGAGCCCGGGAGCCTGAACCTGGAAGAGGCGCTGTGAGCCGGCGAGGTCTCGAAGCCTGTACTCCCCGAGATCGATGAGGCCGGAATCTTCGAGCAGGCTGGCGGTCGATGCGGCAAGGAGGATCTGTCCGCCGTGACCGGCGGCCATGACTCGCGCGGCGCGATTGAGGGCCGGTCCGAAGTAGTCGTTGTCGCGGAGCTCCGCCTCGCCGCTTCCGATCCCCATTCGCACGGGGAGCTCCAATGCTCGCTGCGCTTCGGTCGCGGCATCGACGGCGTGCCGGGCGGATCGGAAGGCGGCGCAGATGCCGTCGCCGGTGTGTTTGAACAACCAGCCGCCGTGGCGCTCGACGGCGCCGCGAAGAACCTCGTCGTGGAGGGCGAGCGCCTTCGTCATCTCCCCGGCGCCGGCCTCCCAGCGTTGCGTCGAGCCTTCGATGTCCGTGAACAGGAAGGTGATCGTCCCCTGAGGGGCCGACTCGGGCCACTCTCGCGTCGCGTCAGGCACCATCGCTCCCCCGAGACTCAGCCGCGATGATACCCATGTCCGCGCGGCGCGTGTCGGTTTGGCGCGTAGGCGACAGAAAGGCCATGATCAGACCGGGCCGGGGCCGGCGGGCACCGACGGCGGGGTGGCTGGCGCCGAGAGCACCGCGCGGAGCGCATCGTTGATCCCCCCGCCGGGCCAGTCATCAGCTACGATCTTGCGCCGGCGCCCGCGGGGCAGTCAAGACGCGTCCTGCCGGGGCAGAGTCCACCCCCGAGACTGGGGCGGATTCCTGATGGGAGGGGCCGGCAGCGCGCAGGGCGGCCGACGGCGGGGCCGGCCCCGGAGAGGCCGCCGGGTGGAGCCGGCCCAGGGGCGCGAGGATCGTGCCCACCACGGCCGGGTCCTCCAGCGTGGCGATGCGCCGCAGCCGGCCGCCGCAGCGGGGGCACGCGAGCCCGTCGATCCCGAAGGCCCGGCGCATCAGGGTGGCCCAGGCCCGGTAGCGCGGGCCGCGTGATGCGCCGCGCTCAGCCCGCCGGGCGGCCGCCTCCTCGCTCGCCGCCGACCTGCGAAAGCCTACGATCTGCCGGCGCCAGCAGGCCACGGTCAGCTCCTCCAGAATTCCTTGACGGCCCCGTTGTCCGCGCTGTATCTAGGGGCCAAGCATGAACGCGAGCTCGCACCGCTCGCCGGGGCCCACCGATAAGGGCCTTTCTGTCGCCTACGCTCCCGGGCTTCGTCGTCGGACGCACCGTGGGCACGGGCATCGACGGCGTGCTCATCTCCGGCGCAAAGCCGTATGCGGCGTTCGACGCGAAGCTGAAGGAACTGCTACGCGATCGCGCATGCTCCGCGCAGCGCGCTGAGCTTCGCGGCGTCGTAGTCGAGCAAGCCTCCGAGCACTTCATCGGTGTGCTGGCCGGGGGTCGGCACCGGACCGACGCGGCCCGGCGTCTTCGACATCTTCACCGTCACCCCGGGGACGTACATCTCACCCGCCACCGCGTCGTCGATCTTCACCAGCATCTTGCGTTCCCAGAGATGCGCGTCCTTCGCGACTTCGGGGATCGTCCGCACCGGCGCTGACGGAATGCCCGCCGCCTGCAGCGCGGCACACGCTTCGTCGCTCGTGTGCGCGGCGCACCACGCGTCGATCTTCGCGCGGCGCCCAGCCGCGGGTGAGCTGCCGGCAAGCGGCGTGTCGTCGTCGGGACCGCCGACGATCTTCATGAGCGCGGAGGCCATGTGACGTCCCGCCGCCGCGATGACCACGTAGCCGTCCTTCGTCTTGTACGGCGGGCGGCCACCCTCGCCGCCTTCCTGCCCCGTCGCGAGGTAGTACGACGTCGGGATCTCGACCATCGTCAGCGCGGAGTCGAGCAGGCACACGTCGACGAGCTGGCCTTCGCCCGTGCGGTCGCGATGGCGGAGCGCGGCGAGCGTGCCGATCGTGGCGTGCAGCGCAGTGTAGCGATCGGCGACAGACGTCGCGGTACCGATCGGCTTGCCTTCGAGCTGGCCCGTCAGCGTCATGAGTCCGCTCATCGCTTGGGCGAGCGAATCGAACGCGGGCCGCTCGGTGTACGGGCCGTACTGCCCGAAGCCGGAGACCGACACGAGGATGATGCCGCGGTTGAGCGCGCGCAGCCGCTCGTAATCGAAGCCCATCGCTTTCATGACGCCGGGTCGGAAGTTCTCCAGCACGACGTCCGACTTCTTCACGAGCGCAGCGAAGACGTCCTTGCCTTCGGGCTTGCGCAGATCGAGGCAGATACTCTTCTTGCCGCGGTTGTAGACGGTGAAGTAGACGCTCTGGCCGCGGACCATCGGCGGGTGCTTGCGCGTCTCCTCGCCGCCGATCGCTTCGATCTTGATGACCTCGGCGCCGAGGTCGGACAGGATCATCCCGCCGCGTGGCCCCGCCTGGAACCGCGCGAGCTCGAGCACGCGGATGCCGTCGAGCGCAAAGCTCATTTCGTGGATCGCACCTTCACGCGCGCCGCTTCCTCCTGCAGCTCCCACGGCGAGGTCGAATCGCGATCGCCCCAGCCGCGCGCCATCGCTTCGATCAGGATCTGCTCGCCGACCGCCGCCATCGGCATCGGGACGTCGTACTCGCGCGCGAGCGCCGTCGCGAGGCCGACGTCCTTGCGCGCCAGCTTCAGCGCGAAGCGCACGGTGTCGAACTCCCCCTTGAAGACGACGTCGGGGATCATGTGCGAGAGGATCAGGCCCTGCCCGTACGACGCACCGCGGATCGCCTCCAGCAGCGCCTCGGGCTTCACGCCCGCCTTCACGCCGAGCGTGAAGCCCTCCGCGATGAGCGAGCGCGAGAGGATGCTGATCATGTTGTGGACGAGCTTCGCGATCGTGCCGGAGCCGATGGCGCCCATGTAGCCCACGTTGTTGCCGATGGCGCCGAGCACGCCCTTCACTTCGTTGTAGACGCCTTCCTCACCGCCGATCATGACCTGGAGACTGCCGCGCTTGGCGCCGACGACCCCGCCCGACACCGGAGAGTCGAGCACGTGCACGCCCTTCACCTTGAACGCGGCATGGATTTTCCGCATCACGGTCGGCGAGTTTGTCGAGAGGTCCGCGTAGATGCTGCCGGGCTGCGCGCCCTCGAGAAGGCCGTTCGGGCCGAGCGCGACGGCTTCGACCTCCGCCGGCCCCGGAAGCGACGTGAGGATCAGCTCGCCGGCATGCGCCACGTCCTTCGGGCCGTCGGCCCATGTGGCGCCCGCGTCCAGGTGCGGCTTCGCCGATTCGCCCCGCACGTCGTAGACGACGAGCGTGTGGCCGGCCTTGATGAGGTTGAGGGCCATCGGCCCACCCATGTTTCCGAGCCCGATGAATCCGATGCGCATGCGTTAGCCTCCGACGATCCTGCGCCCTCGGAGCGGCGCGTAGG
Organism: Candidatus Methylomirabilota bacterium; assembly: GCA_035936835.1. Lineage (NCBI taxonomy): Bacteria > Methylomirabilota (SeqCode) > Candidatus Methylomirabilota bacterium. The sequence goes on from DASYVT010000077.1 coordinate 6,204, forward strand.
CGACAGAAAGGCCATTGTCAGACCGGGCCGGGGCCGGCGGGCGCCGACGGCGGGGTGGCTGGCGCCGAGAGCACCGCGCGTCGCGCATCGTGGATCCCGCAGCCGGGCCAGTCATCAGCGACGATCTTGCGCCGGCGCCCGCGGGGCAGTCAAGACGCGTCCTGAAGGGGCAGCGTCCAACCCCGAGACGGGGCCGGATGACTGATGGGAGGGGGCGGCAGCGCGCAGGTCGGCCGACGGCGGGGCCGGCCCCGGAGAGTCCGCCGGGTGAAGCAGGCGCAGGGGCGCGAGGATCGTGCCCCCCACGGCCGGGGCCTCCACCGGGGTGATGCGCCTCAGCCGGCCGCCGCAGCGCGGGCACGCGAGCACGTTGATCCCGAAGGCCCGGCGCCTCAGGGTGGCCCAGGCCCAGTAGGGCGGGCCGCGTGAGGCTCGGCGCTCACCCCGCCGGGCGGCCGCCTCCTCGCTCGCCGCCGAAGGCCGTGACGCCTACGATCGGTCCTCGCTGGTTCATCACACCAGCGGCCAGGGGTAGCGGTGGCCGCTCCTGTCTTCGGGGAAGCGGGCGTAGTCGGCCACGGTGCAGAGCTTCATCTCGGTGTGGAAGCAGAGCCCGCCGGTCACTTCTCGTCGAGGCGCCACACCCCGTTCCAGTCCGTCGCCGGAGCGACCGCCCGGAATACCGCGATTCGCTCGAGCAGCACCCGCGACGGTCCGTCGTCGGGGCGGAGCCGCAGGCAGTCCTGGAACCGCTGCTCGGCGGTGTCCCAATCCCGCTGCCGGTACGCTTCGAGTCCCGTGACATAGAGATCCCTCAGCTCGAGCATCCCGCTCTCGACCGAGCCGGCGGGGCCCACCAGCTCGAAGATTCGGATGGGCTCGCTCTTGCCCACGACGACGACGATGTCCAGCTCGCGCGCCTCGACCACGTGCTGGGCGAGGCGATGGGTCTCCTCGGCCACGATCACCGTGGTGCCGTACACCTTGTTGACGCCTTCGAGGCGCGAAGCTAGGTTCGTGGTGTCGCCGATGGCGGCGAAGGTCTTGGCTGTGGGTGCCCCGACGGTGCCCACCACCACCTCGCCCGTCGCGAGCCCTATGCGCACCGTCAAGTCGGGAACGTTCCGTCTGAGTCCAAGGAGCTGGGGCAGCTCGGGTCGCAACGCAACGACGGCGTCGCGATGGGCGAGGGCGGCGAGACACGCGGACGCCGCGTGGGTATCTCCGGGCGCGAAGGGCGGCGCCCAGAAGGCCACGACGGCGTCGCCGATGTATTTTTCCAATATACCGTTGTGGGCGCGGATCTGCTCGGCGACGACGGTAAAGTAGCGGTTGAGCAATGCGACCATGGCCGTCGCCGTGAGTTGCTCGCTTATCGTCGTGAACCCCCTCAGGTCGGAGAACATGACGGTGGCGATCCGGCGCTCGGCCTGGTCGATGTCCTCCTTCGTCGTGTCGATGAGCTGGGCCACGATGCGGGGGTCCACGTACTGGCCGAAGGTGTCCTTGATCCGCTCATTGCTGCGCAACTGCCCGGCCATGCTGTTGAAGGCCTGCGCGAGCTGTCCGATCTCGTCCCGGCTCGTCACGGGGAGCCTGATCGCCAGGTCTCCGGCCTCGATGGCCTTGACCCCCTCGACGAGTCGCCACAGGGCCCGGACCAGCCGCCTCGCGCCCGCTGCGCTCAGGCCGAGGCCGAGGACCACCGCAATTGCGAACAGGAGGAGGTTGAGGCGCAGGACCCTCTGCTCCTGAGCATAGGTCGTCTCTGCCGAGGTCCTTGCCAGATCCGCCAACTCGCCCCGCAGCGCGCCCATGTCGTGCCCCAACGCCTGCTCGAATTGCTTGAAGCGCGGGGCGAGGGCGCGGGCCTCCTTCGTGCGGCCGGCCTCCAGTTCGCTCACGACCTCCTCGCCGAGAGCGAAAAAGGGCTCCTCCAGCCGTCTCAGGAACACGAGGGAGCGCTGCACCTTGGCGAGGACAAGTCGATCGGCGGGGTCCGTGCGTGGGTCGCCGAGGGCCCGATCGACCAGGGCGTCGGCCTGGTGGAAGTCGGAGGCGATGCGGGTTTTGTTCAAGTCGAGGGCGCGCCGTCCGGCCTCGACCGCCGCCGGCGTGACTTCCGGCAGCAGCAGCAGACGCTGCAGAATGAGCTCGAACTGGTCGGTCGCCACATCGAGATCGGCAATCACCGTGGCGAGGGGGAGGTGAAATTCGATGATGACCGCGACCTGGTGGCTGGTCCGCCGCTGCATCGCGATAGAGACCACGAGGACGGCGGCAAAGATGAGGAGCAGGCCGACGGAGAGAGCGAGGATCTTGATGCGAACGGTCATCGCCAATGCATCCGAGGATGTGCCGAAACGATCGCGACGTCAAGGCGCATTCGGCCGGCGGAGCGCGTAGGCGACATCAAGGCCATGATCAGCCACGGAACCCCTGCTCACAGACGTCACGCTGAAGGCGAAGTAGCCCGCAAGCGGCTCAGCCCTGTCGGCGGAGCTTGGGGTCCCAGGCGTCGCGCAGCGTGTCGCCGAAGAGGTTGAAGGCGAGGACGGCGAGGCTGATCGCGAGGCCGGGGAAGATGGCGAGCCACGGCGCCTGCTCCATGAAGGCGCGGCCCGTGCTCGAGAGCATCAGCCCCCACGACGGCGTCGGCGGTTGCGTGCCGACGCCGAGAAAGGACAGCGTGGCCTCGATGAGGATGGCGTTGCCGAGCCAGATCGAGGCGATGACGAGAATCGGCGCCGTCACGTTGGGCAGGATGTGGGTGAGGATGATCCGCGGGTGGCGGCAGCCGATGGCCTGGGCCGCCTCGACGTAGCGGTTCTGCTTTGCCGAGAGCACGGCGCCGCGCACGATGCGCGAGTTGCCTGGGATGATGACGATGGCGATCGCGATCATCGCGTTGGTCGTGTTCGGCTTCAGCACGGAGACGATCGCCAGCGCCAGGACGAGCCCGGGGATCGCCTGCACCGCGTCCATGACCCGCTGGACGATCAGGTCGAGGCGGCCCTCGCAGTAGCCGCAGAGGAGCCCGATGACCATGCCCGCCGCCGTGCCGATGCCGACTGCGAGCATCCCGACCCAGAGCGAGATCCGGGCGCCGTAGATGATGCGGCTGAGCACGTCGCGGCCGATGTCGTCGGTGCCGAACGGGTGCGCGCGGCTGGGCGCCGAGAGGCGGATCTCCGGCTCGATCGCCAGCGGATCGTAGGGCGCGAGGAGAGGAGCGAAGAGGGCGGTCAGCACGATCACGACCAGGAGCGCGGCCGAGGCCGCGCCCAGGGGCTTCCGCTTCATCGTGAGCCAGAGGAGCTGCCCCCGGCTGATGGTGGTGATGTCTCGGGCCTCGAAGGTCGCGACGCGGACCGGGAACGTCGCCATCAGCGCCTCACGAATACCGGATGCGCGGGTCGAGCCACGCGTACGTCAGATCCACGACCAGGTTCAGCGTGACGAGCGTCGCGGCGATCAGCATGACGTTGGTCTGCACGATCGGATAGTCGCGATACAGGATCGCCTCGACGGTGAGCCGTCCCATCCCCGGCAACGCGAAAATCGTCTCCACCACGACCGTGCCGGCCAGGAGCACGCCGAGCTGGCCGCCGACGATCGTGACCACGGGGATGAGCGCGTTCTTCAGCGCGTGCTTGTAGACGACGACCTTGCCGGCCAGACCCTTCGCCCACGCCGTGCGCACGTAGTCCTCGCGCAGCACCTCGAGCACGGTCGAGCGCGTCATGCGCATCGTCGCCGCCGACAGGCGGAAGCCGAGGATGGCCGCCGGCAGGAGAACCTGCTGCAGGTTCTTCCACGGCTGGTCCCAGAGGCTCACGTAGCCGATCGGCGGGATCCAGTGGAACCAGATCGCCGAGAAGGTGATGACGAGGGTCCCGAGCCAGAAGTCGGGTATCGAGAGGCCGGAGACGGCGACGACGCGCCCGACGTAGTCGGAGGCCGTGTCCTGTCTCGTTGCCGAGAGCACCCCTACGGGAATCGCGATGGTGAGGCCCAGGATGATCGCCAGCATCGCCAGCTCGAGGGTGACGGGGATCGCCTTCTTCAGCGCCACCGGGATCGGCTCGTTCGTGAAGATGGAGTAACCCGGGTTGAGGCTCACCATCTGCCAGAGCCAGATCCCGTATTGCTGGTAATAGGGCCGGTCGAGGCCGAGGTCCATACGCAGCTTCTGGAGATCCTTCGCGCTGACGTTGCCGGACTCGCCCATCAACGCGGTCAGGGCGTCGCCGGGCATGACGCGCATGAGCCCGAAGACGATCAACGAGGAGAGCAGGAGCACCGGGACCGACAGCAGCAGCCGTCGGATCACGTACTTGTACATGGCGCCCCGGCTACCCGATGCCAACCTCCCGGGTCGCCATCATTTTTCGAGCCACGTCCGGGTGGTGGCCGGCGACCCGTAGCCGTCGGTGCGCCGGAGGGCCAACGCGGCCATGTTCCTCAGATGAGGCTGGTAGAGGAAGAAGCCGGCATCGTAGGGCATCCACATCCTGAGCACCTGGTCGAGCTCGCGGTCCACGATCTTCTTGGTGATCGCACGCTGCTCGGCCCGATCGGGCGTCCGCCGCAGCTTGATGGTCAGCTCGTCGATGACGGGATCGTTGACGCGGAAGAAGTTCTTCGTGGACTTCGAGTGCATGTACATGTAGGTCCGCTCGTCCAGCCCGACCGCGTGGCCCGACTGGAAGCCCCAGGACATGCCGTCCCACTTGCTGTCGACGTAGCGGCCGTAGTAGGTCGTGTAATCCAGCTTCGTGATCTTCACGTCGATGTTGAGGTTCTTCTTGAGGTCCTGCTGTACGATCTGGACCTGGGACGTCATCTCCGGGAAGTACTCGTAGTAGAACAGCGTCGTCTCGAAGCCCTTGGCGTGGCCGGCCTCCGCCAGGAGCTTCTTCGCCACCTCCGGCCGGTACTGCCACCACTGGCCGAGGTCCTTCAGCGTCGGCGCCGTGTCCTGATAATAGAAGTAGGGGACGCCCCAGCCTGGGATGCCGTGGCCCTCATAGACCGTGTCCACCTGCTTCTGGCGGTCGATGGCCATCGAGATCGCGCGCCGCACGCGCACGTCATTGAAGGGGGGCTTGTCCTGCGCGAGCGCCAGCCCGAACGGCGCCAGCACGTTCTTGTACTCCTGCACGACGGCCGAAGGATTCGTCTTGCGAACAACCTCAACCTCGGAGAGGCTCGCCACCTGCAGGATGTCGCTCTGGCCCGTCCGGAACGCCGCCTTCCGCGTCGCGAAATCCGGAGTCGAGAGGATCACGTACTCGTCGATGTAGGGGCGGCCCTTGTCGTAGTAGTCGGGGTTCCGCTGGAGCACGACGCGCACCTTGCGGGTGTGCTCCTTGAGGATGTAGGGGCCCGTGCCGATCAGGCGTTTCTTGAGATCGCCGTCCTCCTCCAGGACCTCGCGGGGAAAGATCACCGTGACAGACTCGGCGACGTTCTGCGGGAACAGCGTGTTCGGCGTCTTGAGATGGACGCGCAGGGTGTGCTTGTCCGGCGTCTCCATGCCCTCGATTTCCTGGAACGTGAACGCCTGCACGCCTTCCTTCGCGTACTGCTCGTAGCAGTACTTGACGTCGGCCGCGACCAGCTCGCGCCCGTTAAGCGGCGGCAGATTCTGCCACTTGACGCCCTGCCGCAACTTGAAGGTCCACACGCGATGGTCGGCGTTGCTTTGCCACGACTCGGCGAGGTCGCCCTTCAGAGTGACGTCGTTGGTGCTGTTCGCCTCCTCGGGGAACGCGTACCGGATGAGGCGGCTGCTGGTGAGCCCGGCGAACTGGAAAAGTCCGATCGATTGCGTGTGGCGGGGATCGATCACCGGCGGGTCCCAGACCGAGGCACGGTTGAGGACGCCTCCGCGCTTCGGGGGCTTGGTGCTGGCCGGGATCCAGTCGGGGTACGAGGACGGGGTCGCGGCGGACACTCGCCCCCGACCCGTGGCGGCGACGAGGGCCGTCACGCCCATGCCGCTCCATCCTGCTCGCTTCAGGAACTCGCGTCGGTCGACTCGCCGGCGACCGCCCTTCGGGCCAGAGTTGTCGGTGTGCATCGTGGCTCCCCTTCTCTATTCGCTCGTGAAGGAAGGACCCCCTGGGAACCCGAAGCGTGGACCTGCCGGTACGTGCCCCGAGTGCGGCGAAGATGCCGCAGCGGGAACGGGGAGTCAAGGGGAATCGCGGGACTGCTCGGGAGCGGCAGGGACGGTGTCCAAGAGTGTCGTTTTCCTCGCGCCCAGCGACCGTCCGCTCGACCTAACTTGTTGCTCTTGAAGCCGGATCACAGGCGGAGCCGCCTTGGGGAGGCGGGACGTGGCGCTGGCAGATGACTTGCACCCTATGGGTCCGAGGGAGGCAAGCCATGCGCAATCTCGTTATCTGGAACGTCGTCGTCGCCGCGCCCATTCTGCCGAAGAGCCGGGTGGAGCGTGCCGTCGAGGGCTTCGAGGCCCGGCGCGACCTGACCCGCGCGCTGTTCACCTCGTGAGCGGCAGCGCGCCCCGGCTGACAGTCGTGGCCGGCCGGGGCGCCGGTGTATATTGGAAGTCCATGTCCCATGCGCTCGATCTGATCCACCGTCTCGAGGCCAGCGTCGGCCGCGCCCTCGTGGGCAAGCCCGAGGTCGTCCGGCTTGCCGTCGTGGGACTTCTCGCGCGCGGGCACCTCCTGATCGAGGACGTCCCGGGCGTCGGCAAGACCACGCTGGCCGCGGCGCTCGCCCGCTCCATCGGCGCCGGCTTCCAGCGCATCCAGTTCACCTCCGACATGCTACCGTCCGACGTCATCGGCGTCAGCATCTGGGATCCGGCCAAGAGCGAGTTCGTCTTCAAGCCGGGCCCGCTCTTCACCAACATCGTGCTGGCCGACGAGATCAACCGCACCACGCCCAAGACCCAGTCGAGCCTGCTCGAGGCCATGAACGAGGCGCAGGTCTCGCTCGACCACACGACGTACCCGCTGCCGCGGCCCTTCATGGTGCTCGCGACCCAGAACCCGCGCGAGCACGAGGGCACGTACCCGCTGCCCGAGTCCCAACTGGACCGCTTCCTCCTGCGCATCCGCATCGGCTATCCCGGCGCGCCGGACGAGAAATCCGTGCTGCGCGGCGCGGGCTCGCCCGCGCTCGAGACCCTGGTGCCGGTCCTCCAGGCGGAAGACGTGATGGCGCTCCAGGAGGAGGCCGACCGCGTGCGGGCCGACGAGTCGGTGCTCGACTACATCATGGCGCTCGTCGCCGCCACGCGAACGTCCCCGCTGCTCTCGCTGGGCGTGAGCCCGCGCGGGTCGCTCGCGCTCCTGCGCGCGGCGCGGGCGCAGGCGCTCGCCGACGGCCGGGACTACCTCGTGCCCGACGACGTCAAGAGCCTCGCCGTCCCGGCGCTCGCCCACCGCGTCATGGTCAAGGGCCGCGGCGCGCAGGGCGGCGGCATGGACGACGAAGCCGTGCTGCGCTCGATCGTCCAGGACGTTCCCGTCCCGCGCTGAGCGCCGCACCGCTGTCATGAAGTGGCCCGTCCTCCCGAAGAGATTGCCCGCCCCCGCGAGGCGCTTGCCCGCCCCCGTGAGGCGCCTACCCGCCCCCGCGAGGCGCCTAATGGACAGCGAATGGTGGTGGCGGCCGTTCAGGCCGCGCCGCACCATCTGGCCGACGCGTGACGGCTGGTGGTGCCTGTTCGTGGTCATCGGTCTCGGCGTCGCGGCGATCAACACGGGCAACAACCTCCTCTACCTCCTCGTCTCGCTCCTGCTGAGCCTCATCGTGGTCTCCGGCGTGCTGTCGGAACAGTCGATGCGCGGCCTGCGCCTCGATGCCGACGCGCCCGAGGAGATTTACGCGGGCGCCCCCGCGCTCTTCGGCGCCGTGCTCGCCAACAGCAAGCGCTGGCTGACCTCGTACTCGGTCACGCTCGAGCTGCTCACACGCGGCGGACCGACGCGCTTCATCTACCTGCCGCGGCTCGAGGCCGGCCGCGACCGGCTGCTGACATGGGAAGAGATCTTGCCGGCCCGCGGTCGCCAGCGCCTGGCCGGCGTGCGGCTGACCACCCGCTTCCCCTTCGGGCTCTTCCTCAAGGCGGGCCGCGTCATGCTCGACCGCGAGGTGCTCGTCTTTCCCGCGGTGCGGCCGATCTCGCCCGAGTCGCTTCTCCTCCTTGTGGGCGACGGCACCTCGGCGGTGCGCCGGCGCGGGCGCGGCCACGACCTGTACAACCTCCGCGCCTACCGGGCAGGGGACGATCCGCGCCTCATCCACTGGCGGTCGAGCGCCAAGGTCGAGTCGCTGCTGGTGCGCGAGATGGAGGCCGAGACGACCGAGGACACGCGCGTCGTCCTGTCAGGCAGGGGCGAGCGGAACGCGGCGAGGCTCGAGGCGGCCCTCTCCGACGCGGCCTCCATCGCGTCGCACCTGGCGCGCGTCGGCGCCGGGGTCGAGCTCACGGGCTCGGGGCTCTTCGTGCCGCTCGGGCGCGGGCTCGGCCAAGCGCGCCGCATCCTGACGGAGCTGGCCCTCTACGATCCGCGCGCGCCCGTGGCCGGCGCGGCAGAACCGGGGCCCGACGCCCGAGGCTGGCGCTCGCTGCGCGAAGTGCGCGTGGAGCTCGACTGAATGTCCGCGCTCTTAGCACTCCGCCTCATCACGTACCTCCTCGTCTGCACCGGCGTCGCCGCGCTCGCCCTGGCGGGTTTGCTGGGTCCGGTCGGCGGGGCTATCCTGGCGCTCGCCCTTACAGGCAGCTGGGTCATCGACCAGGTGCGCGACCGCATGCCGGTCCGCCCGATCTTCGCCTGGGCTCTCGTCGTGGCCGCGGCCGTCGCGATCGCGCTCGACCTGCTCTACCTCGCCCAGAGCCTCCTCGACGGCATGGTCCATCTCCTGCTCTTTCTGATCCTGATGCGCCTCTTCCGCCGCCGCTCGCTGAAGGACCTGCGGGACGCGGGCTTCCTCTCCTTTTTCATGCTGGTGGCGGCCTCGGCCGTCACGTTCAACGTGAGCTTCCTCTTCGTCTTCATCGCTTTCCTTTTGCTGGGGACCTGGATGCTGATCCTGCACCACGTCGTCTCCGAGTCGGAGCGGGCGAAGATCGGCGTCACGGATCTCACGGCGGGCGGGATCGGGCCGCGGAGCCCCCTCTTCAGGATCTCGCTCGCGGCGGCGGCGGGCACGTTCGCGCTCGCGGGCATGATGTTCTTCATCATCCCGCGCGTGGGGCAGGCGACGCTGCCCTTCCGCGCCGAGCTCGGCAAGCGCATCTCCGGCTTCTCCGATCGCGTGGAGCTGGGCGCGTACGGCGAGATCGAGACTGACGAGACGGTGGTGATGCGGGTGCGCTTCCCGGAGAGCGTGAAGGACCCCGAGCGGCTGCCCAACCTTCGCTGGCGCGGGCTCGCCTTCGACCGCTTCGACGGGCGCATCTGGGAGGCGGGCCCGCGCCGGCGCGGGCTCCTCCGGCGCGATCCGACCGGCGTGTTTCGCGTCACCGAGCCCCGGGGCCCCGGGCCCCTCGTGCGCCAGGAGATCTTTCTCGAATCGATTGGCACCGACGCTGTGTTCGTCGCCCCGCAGGCGCTCCGCATCGAGATGGGGCTGGGCGCCGTCGGGCTCGACGATATGGGCAGCATCACCACGCCCGCGTCGTCAGCGCGGCTCCAGTACTCGGTGGACTCGGAGCTCGAGGTGACTCCACCCCGGGGCCTGCGCGACGCTGCGTGGCCGATTGAGACGCAGCCGCCGGGGGCTCCGCGTTATCTCCAGCTGCCGCCTCTGCCGGACCGCATCCCGGCCCTCGCGCGCGAGGTGACGGCGGGCAGCCGGAGTCCCTACGAGGCCGCCCTCAAGCTGAATCACTACCTGAGCACCCAGTTCACGTACACGCTCGTCCTCAAACAGGAGACCAGGCTCGATCCGCTCGAGGAGTTCCTCTTCGTGCGGCGCTCGGGCAACTGCGAGTACTTCGCCGCCGCGATGGCCGTCATGCTGCGGAGCGTCGGCATCCCGGCGAGAGTCATCGGCGGCTTCCAACGTGGAGACTGGAACCCGTACGGCGCCTACTTCATGGTCCGCATGAAGGACGCGCACTCCTGGGTCGAGGCGTTCCTCGACGGCCCGGGCTGGGTCACCTTCGATCCCTCGCCGCGCGCCGCGGCCGAGGAGGCGTTCGGCGCGCGGAGCGCGGCGGCGCTCTACCTCGACGCGCTCCGCATGCGGTGGTATCGCTACGTGGTCAACTGGAGCCTGCGCGACCAGGTGGGCATGGCGTCTTCCGTGCACCGCGGGGCCTCGGAGTGGCGCGGCTCCCTGCTGGGCTGGCGCGACTCGCTGCGCGCCGTACCGCGCGGGTGGGTGGCCGCGCTCGTGGTGTCGATGCTCGTCGCGGCCTGGTTCCTCCGGCGCCATGCGCCGGGCGCCGTGCGCCGCGCGGCCGCGGCCGCCGTGCCGAGCTTCTACCTCCAGGCCCTGCGGGCGCTGGCGCGGCGCGGCTTCCGCCGGGGCTCAACGGAGACGGCGCGCGAGTTCTCGCAACGCGTCGAGGGCGCGGCCCCCGCGTTTGCGTCGGCCGTCGCGCGGCTCACGGCCGCCTACGAGCGCTGCCGGTTCGGCGAGAGCGCGCTGTCGCCCGACGAGGCGGCGGCGCTGGGCACCGCGCTCGCCTCGCTCCGCCGGCGCTAGCCCCAGGTTGACCGGCACCGTCGATAGCGCGTAGTGTCGAGGTCCGATGGCCGCGACTCTCCTCATGCTGCCGCCGCAGACTTCGACTACGCGCGAATGGGCCAAGCGCCTCGCCGCCGCGCTCCCGGAGCTGTCCGTTGTCGTCGCCGAGGACGGGGCCGAGGCTGCGGGAGCCGTCGGCCGGGCTGAGGCCGCCTTCGGAACCATGGCGCCCGCCCTCTTGCGAGAGGCTTCGCGGCTCCGCTGGATCCAGGCGCCCCAGGCGGCGCCGCCCGCCGGCTGGTACTACCCGGAGCTGATCGCGCACCCGGCGGTCGTGACCAATTTCCGCGAGATCTATAACGACCATATCGGCGCGCACATCATGGCCTTCATCCTGGCCTTCGCGCGCGGGCTGCATCAGTACCTGCCGCAACAGCTCAAGCGGGAGTGGCGCCCGGCGGTGCACGACACCGGGGTCATCCACCTACCCGAGGCTACGGCGCTCATCGTCGGAGTGGGCGGCATAGGCGCGGAGGCCGCGCGACTCGCAGCCGCCTTCGGGATGCGGGTGATCGGGGTGGACGCGCGCCGCCGGGAGGCGCCGCCCGGCGTGGCGGAGCTCTATGGCCAGAAGGCGCTCGACTCACTCCTGCCGCGGGCCGATTTCGTCATCCTCACCGTGCCGCATACGCCGGCCACCGAAGGCTTCATGAATCGCGCGCGGTTCCGGCTCATGAAGCGCGGCGCCTTCTTTATCAATATCGGCCGCGGCATGACCACGCGTCTCGACGACCTCGCCACCGCGCTCGAGGCCGGCGAGATCGCCGGGGCCGGGCTCGACGTCTTCGAGCAGGAGCCGCTGCCGGCCGATCACCCGTTGTGGACCATGCCCGGCGTGCTCATCACGCCGCACACCGCCGGCTTTGGTCCCTACCTGGACGAGCGCCGCTATGACATCCTGCTCGACAATAGCCGCCGCTTCCTGGCCGGGCAGCCCCTGCGAAACGTGGTCGACAAGTCCAGCTGGTTCTAGGAGCCGAGCCGTCGATGCCCGTACCCGTGGGTCTCAATGTCTGGTCGAGGCTGGTAGAGAGCCTCTTCCCGTACCTGGATCAAAGCGTCGGCCCCTTCGAGTCGCTCTGATTCCCCGACCATGTCCAGTACGGCGCGAACAAGGTCGCCGAAGGCTGGACGCTCCTCGCGTTTGCGCTCGCGCGCTATCCCGACAAGCTCTGCACCCACGAAGTGCTCTGCAATAGCTTCCGCAATCCGGCGCACCTGGCCAAGATGGTCGCGCCCGCGCAGGCGCTGTCCGGCGGGCGGGTCATCCTGGGCATCGGCGCCGGCTGGAACGAGGAGGAGTATCGCGCCTACGGCTGGCCCTTCCCGCCGACGCGCGTTCGCATCGCCCAACTGAGCGAGGCCATAGAGCTGATCCGGCTCATGTGGACCAGGTCGCCGGCGACGTACCAGGGCGAGCACTATCAGATCAGCGGCGCCTACTGCGAGCCGAAGCCCGACCCCATTCCGCCCATCGTCGTGGGCGGCCACGGCGAGAAATACCTGCTGCGCGCCGTGGCGAAGCACGCCGACTGGTGGAACTACAGCTTCCGCGACGACGCGACGTATGCTCACAAGCAGGAAGTGCTCAAGAGCCACTGCCGGGATGTCGGGCGGGACTATGACGAGATCACGCAGGTCATCCGCGTCGGCATCCTGATCGCCGAGACCGAGGGCGAGGTCGAGCGGCTGAAGACGCAGCCTCACATCCGGCCCATGCAGGACATCCGCCTGGCCGGCACGCCGGCCCAGGTGACCGAGACGCTGCTGGGCGTGATCGGGCGCGGGGCCCATCGGCTCACGGTCAACTTCGCTGACGCGCCCCGCCCGGAAGGTACCCAGCTCTTCGCGGCAACCGTTCTGCCCCGTCTCTAAACCGCGACCGGCTCGAGTTACCGCCGGAGCCGGCGGTGGTCGACCATGAGTCAGCGGTCTTGCACCACCTTGATGCCCGCGCGCGCGAGGGCTAGGGTGACCTCATCGTTCCTGATGCCGAGCTGCATCCAGACGACGCGCGGCTTTGCCGCGAGGATGTCGGGCAGGTGCGGCGGGATATCCTGCGCGCGGCGGAAGACGTTGACCATGTCCACGGGCTCCGGGATCTCCGCGAGCGTTCGGTACACGGGCTCCCCGAGGATCTCGCTGACGTCCGGGTAGTAGACGGGGACGGGCACGATCTCGTAGCCGGCCTCCGCCATGTACTCGGGGACGTAGAAGGCCGCCTGGCCGCGCTGGGCTTCTGTCTTGATGCCGAGCACCGCGATGCGCTTCGTCTCAGCGAGGATCGAGGCGATCCCCTCGCGCGACTCCACCAGGTTCTCCCTCCAGTCGGCCATGTTACGAGTGTACCAATGTGCTAGCCTCGTCGCAGGAGGGTTCCCGCATGGCGATTCGCATCACCCGCGTCTACACCCGCACCGGCGACAAGGGCGACACCGCCCTCGTCGGTGGGCGTCGCGTCCCGAAGGACGCCCCCCGCATCGAGGCCTACGGCACGATCGACGAGCTCAACTCGATCATCGGCCTCGCGCGCGTCTTCAACGCGGAGCGCCTCAAGAAGGGAAAGGCGCCGCGCTGGCTCGACGGCATCTTCCGCCAGGTCCAGAACGAGCTGTTCGATCTGGGCAGCGAGCTGGCGACGCCCGACGACGCGGCCTACGAGGGCATGCACCGCGTGGGCGAGGCGGAGGTCAAAGCGCTCGAGGCGCTGATGGACCAGTGTCAGAAGGACCTGGCCCCGCTCAAGTCCTTCGTGCTCCCGGGCGGTGGGCGCGTCGGCGGCTTCCTCCACCAGGCGCGCACCGTCTGCCGCCGCGGCGAGCGCCGGATCCTGGCGCTCTCGCGCGTCGAGCCGCTGAGCCCCTGGCCGCTCGCCTACGTCAACCGGCTGGGCGACCTCCTGTTCGTGCTCTCACGCTGGGTCGGCAAGAAGGGCGGCGAGACGGAATATCTCTGGGAGCGGGGGCTCGCTTCCCACGCGCGCAAGAGGACATGACGGCGAGCTTCACCATACGGCGCGCGCTGCCGGAGGACCACGCCGCGGTCGCGCGCGAGCTCGCGGACTATCTCGCCTTCATCGGCGACGCGCTCGACGCCGACGGCCTCGACCACGACATCGCACACTGGCGGGAGGAGTACGACGGCAGGACGGGCGTGCTGCTGCTGGTCGCTGACCCGGCGGGCGAGGTCGTGGGGACGGCGGCGGTGAGGCTCCTCGAGCCAGGGCTGGGCGAGCTCAAGCGCATGTGGCTCCGGCCGTCCCGCCAGGGCAGGGGGCTCGGCCGCCGGCTCATGAACGCCTGCCTCGACGAGGCGCGCCGGCTCGGCTGCCGCGCGCTGCGCCTGGACACCCAGGCCAAGCTCGAGGCCGCCGTCCACCTCTACCGCGCCTACGGTTTCAGCGAGATCCCGCGCTACAACGACAACCACCGCGCGGACATCTGGATGGAGCGGTCATTATGAGTCTTCTGGCCGCGGCGCCATGAGTCTTCTGGCAGCGGCGCCGTGAGGGCCGCGGCCCTTGCGCTCACGCTCGTGGCGCTCTGCGCCGGCCCGGTGTGGGCCGCCCTCGCTCCCGGGGACCATCGCATCGCGCTCGAGCACGGCGGGCGCCAGCGCTCCTACATCGTCCACGTGCCGCCGGCCGCGCGCGAGGAGCGCCCGCTTCCCGTCATCCTCAACTTCCACGGCGGCGGTGGCAACGCCGAGAACCAGCAGAAGTATTCGCGTATGGACGCGCTCGCCGACGCCGAGGGCTTCCTCGCCGTCTATCCCGACGGCACCGGCCGCATGTCGGACCGGCTGCTGACGTGGAATGCCGGCACCTGCTGTGCTTACTCGGTTACGAACAAGGTGGACGACGTCGGCTTCACCCTGGCGCTCCTCGCCGACCTCGAGGCGCGCCAGCCCGTGGACCGGCGGCGCGTCTACGCGACGGGGCTGTCCAACGGCGCCATGATGGCCTGGCGCCTCGCCGTCGAAGCTTCCGAGCGCATCACGGCCATCGCCCCGGTGGCGGGTGCGAAAGTGCTCACGGCGGGCGGCCCGGCCCGGCCCGTTCCCGTCATGCATTTCCACAGCATGGACGATCCCCGCGCGCTCTACGCTGGCGGGCTTGGGCCGCCCTTCCCGATGACCACCTTGCAAGTATTCCATTCCGGCGTCGAGCCGACGATCCGTGATTGGGCCGCGAGCATCGGTTGCCCGACCGACGCGCGCGTCACCGCCGAGCTGACGGGGCAGGCGGGATCGAAGGAAGCCGGCCACACGGCGACGCGCTACGTCTGGGCGCCGTGCAGGGAAGGGGCCGAGGTTGCATTGTGGAAATTCACGGGCACCGGCCATGTCTGGCCCGGCGGGCTCCAGGACTATCTCCCGCGTCTCCTCGGGCCTTCGACGGCGCTCGTGGACGCCAACCTCGAGATGTGGCGCTTCTTCCAGCGCTTCACCCTCGACGCCGTCCCGGCAAAGTGACACATATCTACCTCCCCCCTCAGCGAAGTGGGTCCTCGGGCTCGCGTGGAACGTCCCCAGTTCGGTGGACACCTGCGTTAGGCCGCTCGCTTCTGCTGCTCCCCTCGAATTTGAGTCCGCTGATGTGCCGTGATTCGATCACGGCAGCAGGTGGACGGCGATGGCCAATGAGCCTCCCGACGAGGTCCAACGCCGGACGGCGAAGCAGCAGGTGGCCTTGGGGGTCAGCATCCTGAACGGCGAGACCTCGGTTCAGCAGGCCGCCCGCCCGCATAGACTGACGGGGGCGGAGATCGAGGAGCTGGTGCTCGACTTCGACAATCGGTCCGCCTCTCGGCCCAACGGTCGAGGCTGAAGACCACAACGGCCACGGGGGTTTCCTTAAACCCGCATTCCCCGCAACCGGCCCCTAAAAGACCAAGGGGAGCCAGAGGCTTCCCTTGGTC
Organism: Candidatus Methylomirabilota bacterium; assembly: GCA_035936835.1. Taxonomy (NCBI): domain Bacteria; phylum Methylomirabilota (SeqCode); species Candidatus Methylomirabilota bacterium. Next base: position 21,866 of record DASYVT010000077.1, read on the forward strand.
ACCGCGAACTGCATCACCACCGACCCTGTGACGCTAACGGGTCTTTGTCAGGAAGTTGTCGCGCCGGTTCTTGCCCCAGCAGGCCTCGGTCTTCTCCGTGCACACCGGCCGCTCCTTGCCGTAGGAGATGATCGTGATGCGGCTGGCC
>DASYVT010000078.1 GCA_035936835.1 Candidatus Methylomirabilota bacterium
GGAGGCGCGATCATGGCGACGGCAAGGCTGCTGGGCGCGAGCATCAAGCGGCGCGAGGACCCGCGCTTCATCACCGGCAAGGGCAACTATGTGGACGACCTCAAGCTGCCCGGGATGACCTATGCGGCCTTCGTGCGGAGCCCTCACGCGCACGCCGGGATCCGTAAGATCGACACGGCCAAGGCCCTCAAGCACCCGGGCGTGGTGGCGGTCTTCACGGCCAAGGACATGACCGGCGTCAACTCGCTGCCGTGCGGATGGGATCTTCGCAAGGACAAGAACGTCCCCGGCGTGGTGCAGGACCTGGCGATGGTTCCCCACATGCCCTTGACCTCCGACGTGGCCCGCCACGTGGGGGATCCCGTCGCGGTGGTCATCGCCGACAGCCAGGACGCGGCTCTCGACGCCGCCGAGCTCGTGACCGTGGACTGGGAAGTGAAGCCCTCGGTGACGGCTACCGCCGGGGCCGCCCAGGCGGGCGCCGCGCAGATTCACGCGGGCGCGCCGGGGAACATCGCCTTCAAGTGGGAGCTCGGGGGCGGCGACCTCGATGCCGCGTTCAAGAGCGCCGACGTCGTCGTCAAGAAGCGCATTGTGAACCAGCGGCTCGTCGCCAACGCGATGGAGCCGCGTGCCTGCGTCGCGCGCTTTGAGGAGTCGACAGGCGACCTGACGCTGTGGGTGACGTCGCAGAACCCGCACGTTCACCGCCTCCTGATGTGCGCCTTCGTCCTCGGCATTCCCGAGCACAAGGTGCGCGTCATCTCTCCCGACGTGGGCGGCGGCTTCGGCTCCAAGATCTTCCTCTACAACGAGGAGGTCGTCTGCTCGTGGGCGTCGCGCCAGATCAAGCGGCCGATCAGGTGGACCTCGACGCGTCGGGAGGCGTACCTGACGGATGCCCACGGGCGAGACCACGTCACCGACGCGGCGATGGCGATGTCCAAGGACGGCAAGATCCTGGGCCTCCACGTCAAGACCACCGCGAACCTGGGAGCGTACCTCTCCACCTTCGGGCCCGCCGTCCCGACGTTCCTCTACGGCACGCTCCTGAACGGTGTCTACGTCATGGGTGCCATTCGCTGCGAGGTCACCGGCGTGTTCACCAACACCACCGCGGTGGACGCGTACCGTGGCGCAGGCCGGCCCGAGGCCTGTTACGTGCTCGAGCGGATGGTCGACGCCGCGGCGGCCGCACTCAAGATGGATCCCGCCGAGGTCCGGAAAAAGAATTTCATCCCGAAATTTTCAGGGGCGTATCAGACTCACGTGGCCGTCTCGTACGACAGCGGCGATTATCCAAAGGCGTTCGACCGCCTCCTCCAGATGTTCGACTACAAGAAATTCCGAGCCGAGCAGGCGGAGGCACGGAAGAAGGGTCGCTACCTCGGCGTCGGCTTCTCGACTTACATCGAGGCGTGCTCCATCGCGCCCTCGAAGCTCGTGGGCGCTCTCGGCGCCGGCGCGGGCCTTTACGAGTCCGGAAAAGTCCGCGTGCACCCGACGGGAGGGGTGACGGTCTACACGGGCTCGCACTCGCACGGCCAGGGGCACGAGACCACCTTCGCCCAGCTCGTGGCCGACGAGCTCCAGATCCCGATCGACCAGGTCGAGGTCGTCCACGGCGACACCGGCGCGATTCCGTTCGGCATGGGCACCTACGGTAGCCGCTCTGCTTCGGTGGGAGGCACCGCGCTCCACATGTCGGTCAACAAGATCAAGGAGAAGGGGAAGAAGATCGCGGCGCACCTGCTCGAGGCCTCGGCCAGCGACATCGAATATGTCGGTGGGCAGTTCCAGGTGCGCGGCGCCCCCGGCAAGGCGGTGCCCTGGGGCGCGGTGGCCCTCACGGCCTACGTGCCGCACAACTATCCCGAGGGCCTCGAGCCGGGGCTCGAGGAGACGAGCTTCTACGATCCCTCGAACTTCTGCTTCCCGTTCGGGGCCCACGCCTGCGTCGTCGAGGTCGATGGCGACACCGGCCACGTGAAGATCGTGCGGTACGTGGCCGTGGACGACGTCGGGAACGTGATCAATCCCATGATCGTCGACGGGATGGTCCACGGCGGGATTGCCCAGGGAGTGGCGCAAGCCCTCTGGGAGGGGGCGGTCTACGACGAGGAGTCCGGCCAGCTCGTCACCGGCAGCCTCATGGACTACGCGGTGCCGAAGGCCGACATGCTGCCGATGTACGAGACCGCGCGCACCGAGACGCCGACGCCGGTCAACCCGCTCGGCATCAAGGGGGCGGGAGAGACGGGGACCATCGCCTCCACCCCGGCGGTCGTCAACGCGGTCGTGGACGCGCTGTCGGGTCTCGGTGTTGACCATATCGAAGTCATGCCGCTCACGCCTGAGCGGGTCTGGAAGATCGTCCAGGCCGCCAAATCGAAGAAGTAAGGGAGACGCCCATGTATCCAGCCCAGTTCGAGTACCACAAGGCCGGCACGGTCAAGGAGGCGGTGGATCTCCTGGCCAAGTACAAGGACGACGCCAAGCTCCTCGCCGGCGGCCACAGCCTGCTGCCGGCGATGAAGCTGCGCCTGGCCCAGCCCAAGCACCTGATCGACATCGGAAAGGTGTCGGGGCTCGCCGGGGTCAAGGAGGAGGGCGGCACCCTCGTCATCGGCGCCATGACCACCCACTACGCGATTGAGTCCTCGGCCGTCCTCAAGAGCAAGTGCCCGCTCTTGCCGGAGGTCGCGGGGCACATCGGCGACCCCATGGTGCGCAACATGGGCACTCTCGGAGGGAGTCTCGCCCACGCGGACCCAGCCGCTGACTGGCCGGCTGCTGTCATCGCTCTCGGGGCCGAGCTCGTGGCCGAGGGGCCCAAGGGCAAGCGGACCATCAAGGTCGACGACTTCTTCAAGGGACTTCTGACTACTGCGCTCGCAGAGAACGAGATTCTCACGGAAATCCGAGTCCCGGCATGCGGGGCGAACGTCAAGTGCGCCTACGCCAAGTTCCCGCATCCGGCGTCGCGCTTCGCCGTCGTGGGCGTCGCGGCGGTCTTGACCTTGGACGGCGGCAAGATCAGCAAGGCGAGCATCGGCATCACGGGCGCCGGCACCAAGGCGACCCGCGCCAAGGGCGTCGAAGCCGCCATAGCCGGCAAGGCCGCCGATGCGGCCTCGATCCAGGCGGCGGCTTCGAGCGCGGCAGACGGCGTGGACGTCCAGGCTGATCTCCAGGGCTCCGTCGAGTACAAGCAGCACCTGTTGAGAGTCTTCGCCAAGCGTGCCATGGAGGCGGCGGCCGCCAAGAAGTGATCCGGGTCGAGTCCATCACGCCCCGCGGATTCACGTCCGCGGGGCGAGTGTTTTTGGGGCGGCGGTGACGGCTGCGATCATTCTTGCAGCGGGGTTGTCCCGCCGGATGGGCCGCCCCAAGCTGCTGCTGGAGCTCGTGGGCAGGCCCATCATCCGGCATGCCGTCGAGCGCGTGATCTCGGCGGGCATCCGCCACGTGCTTGTCGTCGCCCCGCCGGAACACGAGGCGCTGGCGCGGGCGCTCGACGGGTTGGAGGTGCGCTTCGCGGTCAATCCGACCCCCGAGGCGGGGCAGGGCTCCTCCGTGAGCGTCGGCGTGCGCGCGCTGCCTGTGGGGACCACAGCCGTTCTCATCGCCCTGGGCGACCAGCCGGGCGTCCCCGCTGAGGTCATCCCGGCGTTGCTTGGAGCGTTGAAGACGCCTGGGAAGACCATCGCCGCACCCCGGTATGCCGACGGCCTGGGCAACCCCGTCCTGTTCGCCGCGTCGGTCTTCCCCGAGCTGCTGGTGCTCCCCGGCGATCGTGGAGCGCGCGCCGTCGTCCTACGGGACCCGTCACGGCTGGCCCAGGTCGACATCGGCTCTCCCATGCCCAGGGACATCGACACGCCGGAGGACTACGAGAGCCTGAGCCCCCCTGAGAATCCGCGGTAAACTGAGAGGACTATGAGAGCCGAGATCAAGAAGATCCACGAGATGATGGAGTCCGCCGACTACGTCACGGACCCGGCCATCGCCACGTCCGTCCACCTGGCGATGACCCTCAAGAAGCCGCTCCTCATCGAGGGGCACGCCGGGGTGGGCAAGACCGAGGTCGCCAAGGTCATGGCGAGGATGCTCGGGACCAACCTGATCCGCCTCCAGTGCTACGAGGGGCTCGACGCCGCCCAGGCGCTGTACGAATGGAACTATCCCAAGCAGCTCCTGCACATCAAGCTCGAGGAGAGCACGGCGCACACGATGTCGGAGAAGGAGGCGGCCATCTTCTCGCCGCCCTTTCTGATCAGGCGGCCGCTGCTGCAGGCCATCAGCGCGACAGGAGCACCTCCGGTTCTCCTGATAGACGAGATCGACCGGGCCGACGAGGAATTCGAGGCCTTTCTCCTCGAGGTGCTCTCCGAGTTCCAGGTGACGATCCCGGAAATCGGCACGATCAAGGCGACCCAGCCGCCCTACGTCATCCTCACGTCGAACCGCGTCCGCGAGCTGTCGGACGCGCTGCGCCGCCGCTGTCTGTACCTCTGGATCGACTTCCCCGGCTTCGACAAGGAAGTGCGAATCGTCACGCGCAAAGTCCCCGGCGTCAACGAGCGCCTGGCGCGGGAGATCTCGCGCTTCATGGAGACGGTCCGGACCATCCGGCTGGCCAAGGCGCCGGGCGTCGCTGAGACGCTCGACTGGGCCCAGGCGCTCTCGTCGCTGCACGCCGACCACCTCGACGAGGAGCTGGTGACCGAAACGCTCGGCTGCGTCGTCAAGGACGCGGACGACGTCAAGCGTCTCAGGCGGGAGCTCGCCACGGGCGGTATCGGGCGCTTCGTCGCCGCCCAGAGCTGAATCAATGGGGGCGCCCCGGGACCTCACGCGCGCCACGCTGGCCTTCGGCGCCATGCTGCGCGCTTCCGGGCTGCCGGTGACCACGTCGGCCGTCATGGACGCCGTCCGCGCCCTCGAGGCCGTGGACCTGATGGACCGCGCCGAGGTCTACCTTGCGCTTCGAACGGTCCTCATGAGCCGCATGGAGGAACAGCCCGCCTTCGACCGCTGCTTCGAGGCCTTCTGGAGGTTTCACGCGGAAGACGGGCAAGGCCTCGACGGCTTGGTCGCCGCCGTCCAACCTTTCCGGCAAGAGGAGGAGCTGGATTCCGGCGCTATCGAGGCCGCGCGGGAGAAGCAGGCGCAGGTGGCCCTCGACGACTGGGACGAGGGCGAGGCCGCTGACGACCCGCCGGTCGAGGTGCCCGGTCTTTCCGACCGCGAGGCGCTGATGGATCAGGACTTCTCGACCTTCCCCGCCGAGCAGCTCGACGAGGTCGCCCGACTGACCGTGCAGATCGCCAGGCGGCTCGCGCGCCGGGTGAGTCGGCGGCGCAAGCCCACGCGGCGGGGGGGTGTTATCGACCTGCGGCGCAGCATGAGGGCCAACCTGATGAAAGGCGAGATCATCGAGCTGCGGCGCCGCGCCCGGCGACGCCGCAAGGTGCGCCTCGTGCTGCTCTGCGACGTCTCGGGCTCCATGGATCTCTACAGCCGCTTCCTGCTCCAGTTCCTCTACGCGTTGCAAAACGTCTTCGGGCGGGTGGAGACCTTTACCTTCGCGACGCGGCTGACCCGCGTCTCCGATCTCCTCCGCGGCCCGTCCTACAAGGGAGCGCTCCGGCGCCTCACGGAAGTGCGTGACTGGTCCGGGGGCACGCGGATCGGCGAATCCATCCGGGAGTTCAACCAGACATGGGGCCGCTTCGTGGACCGGCGCACCATCGTGCTGGTCCTCTCCGACGGCTGGGACACCGGCGAGCCCGACGTCCTGGCGGAGGAGATGTTGACCCTCAAGCGTCGCGCCGCCCGGGTCATCTGGCTCAACCCGCTGCTCGGCAATCCATCCTACGAGCCCCTGACGCGCGGCATGGCCGCTGCGCTCCCGCTGGTCGACCACTTCGCCGCCGCGCACAACCTCTCGAGCCTCCGAGAGCTCGCCGCCCACCTGAGGGTGCGATGAGCGAATTGTTCGACCATCTGGACAGACTGAAGAGCGCCGAAGGCAAGGTGGCGTTGGCGACGCTGGTCAACACGCGGGGGACGACGCCGCGCAAGGAAGGCGCCAAGATGCTCGTGGGCGAAGGCGGCCGCGTGCTCGGCTCGGTCACCATCGGCGGCTGTGTGGACGCCCAGGTCATCGAGGAATCCGCCTCGGTGATCGCGGCCCACGCGCCGAGGCTCCTCGAGCTCAACCTGGGCGACGAGGAGGCGTGGGAGATCGGGCTCACCTGCGGCGGGACCATCGAGGTTTTCGTGGAGCCGGTTAATCTCCAGGAGCCGGGGGGCGAGACGCTCAGGCTCTACGAGCGACTCCGGAAGCACGCCGAAGCCGGCGGCCGGTCCGCCTTGCTGACCAGGCTCGACGCCCCCAACAACGGCGCGAAGCTCCTCCTGCTGGACACGGGGGAGCGCGACGGTAGCCTGGGCGCGGCAGGCCTCGACGAGCGCGCGGCGGGGGAGGCTCAGGGGCCGATCCAGTCGGGCAAGTCTTCGACGTTGACCGTCGATGGCACGCGCGTCTTCGCGGAGGTCTTCGCGCCGCCGTCCATCATGCTGATCGTGGGAGCCGGTCACGTATCCATGCCGCTCTGCTCGCTCGCGCGCATTCTCGGCTTCAAGACCGTCGTCGTGGACGGGCGGCCGCGCTTCGCCTCGCGCGAGCGCTTCCCCGACGTGGACGAGCTCAAGGTCGGCATCCCGTCCGAGCTCATCCGGGCCATTCCCCTGATACCGTCAACGGCGCTGGTCCTCGTCGCGCACGACTACAAGTACGATCTGCCGGTGCTCCGTCACGCGCTCGAGACGCCGGTGGGCTACATCGGGCTCCTGGGATCGAGCCGGCGAGGCAAGGCGATACTCGACCTCTTGCGAGAAGATGGCCTGAGCGAGGACGCCCTCGGCAGGGTGCGGGTGCCGATCGGCCTCGATCTCGGGGCGCAGACGGCGCCGGAGATCGCGCTGGCTGTGCTGGCCGAGGTGCTGGCCGTCCAGCGCGGCGCCAGCTGCCTGCCGATCAGCGAAAAGGTTCGGCGAGGACTTAAATGAGGGGCGGGGACTGAAGACGTGAAGGCGATCAGAATTTTACGCGACAACGCGGCGGCGGCCGCGCTCGAAGGCCGGGTCATCTGCCATGACGTGCGCGATGGGCACGGAAAGATCGCGGTGGAGAAGGGGCAGGTCCTTGACGCGGGCGCGGCCGCGCGACTGCTGACGCAGTCCTGGCGCGAGCTCCACCTGCTCGAGCTCGAGCCGGGCGACATCCACGAGGAGCCGGCCGGCGCGCGCCTCTCTCAAGCCGCTGCCGGAGAGGGAGTGGAGGTACGGGGCTACGGTGGTGGGCAGTGGACCCTGGCTGCGACCCGCCGCGGGCTGCTGCACGTGCGCGTGGAGGCGCTGGCCGAGGTCAATGCCCAGGAGGGGATGGCCGTCTACACGCTCTACGATCTTCAGCCCGTCGAGGCGGGCGAGGCCGTGGCGCGGGCTAAGATCGTTCCGCTCGCGATCGGCGAGGCCCAGGTGAAGCGGGCCGAGGAGCGCGCCTGGGCCGCGGCTGGGCTCGTCACCGTCAAGACCTTCACGCCCCGCCGTATTGGCGCGCTGACGCGCGCGAGCCTGCCGGTCCAGCAGCGCGCCCGGTTCGAGGCCGCTCTCGGCGAGAAGGTGGACTGGTTCGGCTCAAGTCTATTGCCCGTCCATTACTGCGCCGACGAGGCTCGCGCTGTCGCAGATGGGCTCGGGGCCCTCGCCGGCCTCGGCGCTGAGCTCGTCATCGCCGCGGGCGCCGCCTCGCTCGACCCGCTTGACGCGATCTTCGAGGGGCTCAAGCTCGCGGGTGGTCGTATGGTCCGCCATGGAACGCCGGCCCACCCGGGCAGCCTCCTGTGGCTGGCGCGGTGGCGCGAGCGCCCCGTCCTCGGCATGCCGGCCTGCGGGATGTTTTCCCAGGCGACGTCTTTCGATCTCGTCCTGCCCAGGATCCTGGCCGGCGAGACGGTGGACCATGCCGACCTGGCCGCGATCGGTCACGGGGGGCTCCTGTCGCGCGACAGCGCGTGGCGCTTCCCGCCGTACCGGAAGAGCGCCGCGCGCGGCGAGCTGCCCGAGTAGCGGCCAGAGTAGCTGAATGATCTACAGCAGCGTCATCCGCGAGAGGTTCCGGCGGCCCCGGTTTCGGGGCGAGCTGTCCCGGCCGGACCTCGCCTTCGAGGACGTCAACCCGCTCTGCGGCGACCGGATCCGTATCGAGTGCCGGATCGCCGACGGACGCCTCTCGGATGCGCGCCATCGGGGCGACAGCTGCGCGATCTGCGCCGCGTCGGCCGACCTGCTGCTCGAGATGGTGATCGGACGCACGGTGGAGGAGGCGGCCGCCGTCGAGCCCTCGGCGCTTCTCGAGCGGCTCGAGGCCGACATCCGGCCGATGCGGTTCAAGTGCGTGACGCTGCCGCTCTCGGTGCTCCAGGGCGCGCTCGAGGGTCGGGAGGTGGCGCTGTGACGCTGGGCGAGAGGACGCGGCCCGACTTTCCCATCCTGGCTCGCCAGATCCACGGCCAACCGCTCGTCTACCTCGACTCCGCGGCCTCGAGCCAAAAGCCGCGACAGGTCCTCGAAGCCATGCAGCGCTACTACGAGCGCAGCCACGCCAACGTCCACCGCTCGATCCACACGCTGGGCGAGGAGGCGACAGAGCTCTACGAGGCCGCGAGGGATGCCGCGCGCGGATTCATCGGCGCCCGGTTCCGCGAGGAGGTCATCTTCACGCGCGGGACCACCGACGGGGTCAACGTGGTCGCCCGCGCGGTGGCGGGCACGCTGAGGCAAGGCGACGAGATCGTCGTCACGGAGATGGAGCACCACTCGAACCTGATCCCGTGGCAGATGGTGTGCCGGGAGCGGGGAGCGGTCCTGAAGGCCGTCCCAGTGACCAACGCCGGCTTCCTCGACATGGACGCCTTCGCCCGCCTGCTGTCTTCTCGCACGAAGCTCGTGGCTACGGCCCACGTTTCGAACGTGCTCGGGACCATCAACCCGGTGGCGGACCTCGTTCGCAAGAGCCGGGAGGCGGGAGCGCTGGTGCTCCTCGACGGCGCCCAGGCGGCGCCGCATCTGGCGCTGGATGTGGCGGCGCTCGGCTGCGACTTCTACGTCTTCTCGGGTCACAAGATGTTGGGGCCCACGGGCATCGGGGTCCTGTACGGCCGGCGCGAGACGCTCGAGGGGCTCGAACCGGGGCTGGGCGGCAGCGAGATGATCAAGGAAGTATGGATCGACCACGCCCAGTGGAACGACCTCCCGTGGCGCTTCGAGCCCGGCACGCCGCCCATCGCCGAGGCGATCGGCCTCCACGCCGCGGTCGAATATCTCGAGAAGCTCGGCATGGCGCGGGTCGAAGCCCACGAGCGGGAGCTCTGCAGGCTGACGCTCGATGCTCTCGAGACGATCCCCGGCGTCACCCTGTACGGCCCACGGAACCCCGAGCTCAAGGGGGCCGTGGTGGCATTCAACGTGGAAGGCATCCATCCGCACGACGGCGCGGCGCTGCTCGACGAACGGGGCATCGCCGTCCGCGCGGGGCATCACTGCGCCCAGCCGCTCATGAAGCGGCTCGGGATCGTCGGGACGCTTCGCGCGAGTTTTTCGGTCTACAATACGTCCGCCGAGGTCGTGCGCCTGGCCGAGGCGGTCGAAGGCCTTCGCGGCGCGCTTTGATGCGGCCTCTGGAGCTTCCCGGGCCATCGGAGGACTTCTTGGGGAGGGTCGTATGCTGAGGATGATGGTCGCCGGCGCGGTGCTCGCGAGCCTGGCCCTGGTCGGCGCGGGGCCGGCGCGCGCGGCGCAGCCCGTGGCGGTGATCGACATCGATGGCGCGATCACGCCGGTCACCGCGCGTCTCCTGACCGCCGCGCTCGAGCGCGCGCAGGCCGAGCGCGCCCAGGCCCTCGTGGTTCAGCTCAACACGCCGGGCGGTCTCGAGCGCTCCATGCGCACCATGGCGCAGACCATTCTCAACGCCGAGATTCCCGTCATCGTCTACGTGGCTCCGACGGGCGCTCGCGCGGCATCGGCGGGCGTCTTCATCACGATGGCCGCGCACGTGGCCGTGATGGCGCCCGCCACGAACATCGGGGCTGCGCACCCGGTGGCGGTCGGCGGCGGCGGGGACAAGGAGATGATCAAGAAGGTCGAGAACGACGCGGCCGCCTTCGCGCGCACCATCGCCACCGAGCGGGGGCGCAACGCGGAGTGGGCCGAG
>DASYVT010000079.1 GCA_035936835.1 Candidatus Methylomirabilota bacterium
AATCTGCCCGACGCGTCCGTCCCCCCCGGGCAGACGGAGGACAAGAACGTCGAGATCCGCCGCTGGGGCGCGTTGCGCGAGTTCGCCTTCGCGCCAAAGCCGCACGAGGAAATCGGCGAGGCGCTCGGCCTCATGGACTTCGAGCGGGCCGCGCGGATGTCCAAGTCGCGCTTCGTCGTGCTGTGGGGTCCGCTCGCGCGGCTCGAGCGTGCGCTCACTGACTTCATGCTCGATCTGCACACCCGTGAGCACGGCTACACCGAGGTCTGGGTGCCGCACCTCGTGAACGCCACGACAGTGCAGAACAACGGGCTCCTGCCAAAGTTCGAGGAGCAGCAGTTCAAGACCGTCGAGCCGGATGAGGACCGCACGCTCTATCTCATCCCGACTGCCGAGGTGCCGGTGACCGCTCTCCACACGGGCGAGACGCTGCCGGAGGGGACGCTGCCCAGGCGCTACGTGTCCTTCACGCCCTGCTACCGGCGCGAGGCAGGCACGTACGGCAAGGACATGAAGGGGATGATCCGCCATCACCAGTTCGACAAGGTCGAGCTGGTCAAGGTTACGACGCCGGCCCAGTCGCCCGGGGAGCTCGAGACGTTGGTCCTGAACGCCGAGGAGGTGCTCAAGCGTCTCGAGATCCCGTATCGCGTGGTGCTCCACTGCGCGGGGGACATGGGGTTCCAGGCGACGAAAAGCTACGACGTCGAGGTGTGGCTGCCGGGGCAGGGGAAATACCGCGAGATCTCGTCGTGCTCGGACTGCGGCGCCTTCCAGGCGCGGCGCGCGGAGATCCGTTACAAGCCCGACGGCGGCGGAAGGCCCGAGTTCTGCCACACGCTGAACGGTTCGGGGCTGGCCGTAGGACGCACGCTGATCGCGGTCCTCGAGAACTACCAGGAAGCCGACGGCGCCGTGACGGTGCCGGCGGCGCTCAAGCCATACATGGGCGGGCTCGAGCGCATCGGGCCCGCGTGATTGTGCTGCGGAGGGGTGGCCGAGTCTGGTTTAAGGCGCCGGTCTTGAAAACCGGAATCCCGCAAGGGGTCGGGGGTTCGAATCCCTCCCCCTCCGCCAATTATCATTTATCCGCAACAGGGCATCCTCAACATGGCCAAGCCATGTTGACCGTGGGCGAGATCACCGTTGGGCGCTCACGACGTGACGGACACCTCCACGATTGAGGCGGGTGCGCTTCCGTTCGGCTTCACAACGAGCTGGCGGTCATGGAAGGCGCGGAGCGAACTGCGGTGCCCTACGCTGAGCACGGCCGTGCCGCGCAGGCGGTCACGGACCAGTTGGTAGAGCCGCGTTTCTGCCGCCTCGTCCACCGCGGAGGTTGCTTCGTCGAGGAAGAGCCAGTCGGGTTTCTGAACCAGGGCGCGGGCGAAGGCAATTCGCTGCTGCTCGCCCGGGGAAAGCTGGAGCGCCCAGTGGCCGGCCTCGTCGAGGCGGCCGGCGAGCTCCGGCAGGCCCACCGCCTCGAGCGCCTCGCGCAGGACCTGGTCGTCGAGTTCTCCCGCGGGCAATCCCCCCGCCGGCGTCGGATAGCTGATGACCTCCCTGAGCGTCCCGATGGGCAGATAGGGTTTCTGGGGCAGAAATAGCACGGGACCCCGCGGGACACGAATCTCGCCTCGACCGAATGGCCAGATGCCCGCGATGGCCCGGATGAGCGTGCTCTTTCCGGCGCCGGACGGTCCCGAGAGAAGCGCCGATTCGCCGGGCGCGAGCGCAAGATTCACGCCCGAGATGAGCGCGGTGCCTCCGGGCAGGGCGAGATCGACGTTCTCGACGGCCAGCGCGAGCGCGTCGCCGGCCACGCGCCGGATTCCGTCGCGGGCGCCGGCCTGGGCGCGCACCCGGTCGAGCGCCTCCTCGAAGCCCACGAGCCGCTGGACCACCGAACGCCACTCGGCGATGTCCGTGTAGGAAGACACAATGAACGACAGTGAATCCTGTACCTGGCCGAATGCCGTTGCGGTCTGGACGAGCCCGCCCAGGGGGATCTCGCCCCGGAAGTACCGCGGCGCCGCCACCACGAAGGGGAAGATGATCGCCGCCTGGCCGTAGCCCGCGGTGAACCACGTCAATCGTTTCTGCTGGCGCATGATGTCCCACCAGTTGCGGACCACCGAGCCGAAGCGGGTCCTGAAATTTCGCAACTCGTCGGGCTCGCCATGGTACAGGGCCACGCCCTCGGTGTTCTCGCGGAAGCGCACGAGGCCGAAGCGGAAATCCGCCTCGTATCGCTGCCGGTCGAAATTCATGCGTACCAGCGGCCGGCCGATGCGGTCGGTGAGCCACGTGCCGACAATCGCGTAGACGAGGGCTGCCCAAACCATGTAGCCGGGGATGGTGACGAGAAAGCCGCCGACGGGCAGGGTCACCGCGCCGGAGAGGCCCCACAGGATCGCGATGAAGGAGACCAGGGTGACCACGGCGCGCATGCCCCCGATCCCGAGCACCAGCGTGCCGGTCACGAAGAGCCGCAGGTCCTCGGCGATGCGCTGGTCCGGGTTGTCGGTCTCGCCGCCGGCGAGTTGCATGCGGTAGTACGCCGTGTCCCTGAGCCACTCCCCGAGGTACCGCTCGGTCAGCCAACGCCGCCAGCGAATCTGGAGCATCTGGTTCAGGTAGAGCTGGTACACGGCGACGATGATGAAGCTGCCCGCCAGCCACGTGAAGCGGAAGAGCTGCTGGACGAAAACGTCGTAGTTCTTGTCCTGGAGCGAGTTGTAGAAGGTGTTGTTCCACTTGTTCAGCAACACGTTGATGAAGACGATGCCGAGATTCAGCGTGATGACGGCCAGGAGCAGCCCCCAGGCCGCCCAGCGGTCCTCGGAAAACCAGTACGGCCGCGTTAGCGCCCAGGCGTTGCGGAGCAATCGGCGGAGGCGACTCATGGTGGGTTCTCCCGGCTGGTTGGGGTTCATTGGGCAAGCATAGGCCGAGATGGAGGTTCTGGGTAGTCGCTGGGTCGCGAATGCCTTATACTCTGTGGGCTTGACTGTACGGAGAGGTGGCCGAGTCGGCCGAAGGCAGCCGCCTGCTAAGCGGTTACAGGGGCAAAACCTCTGTCCCGGGTTCGAATCCCGGCCTCTCCGCCAGACGCGCCCTTAGCTCAGTTGGATAGAGCGTCGGACTACGAATCCGAAGGCCAGAGGTTCGACTCCTCTAGGGCGCACCATCGCGGGCAGGGGGGCGGATGCCCGTCCCCCTGCCCATGACCAACGTGGCGGGAATGGAGACGGCCGAAGCCGAGGACGCGCGGCGCATGGGGCTGGCGCTGGAGGAAGCCCGGCGCGCCGAGGCGGCCGGCGAAGTGCCGGTGGGCGCCGTGGTGGTGCTGGACGGCCGGGTCATCGGCCGCGGGCACAACCGGGTGATTGCGGCGGCCGATCCGACCGCGCATGCAGAGATCATCGCGTTGAGAGACGCGGCGCAGGCGGTTCGCAATTACCGGCTGGCCGGCGCCGATCTCTACACGACGGTGGAGCCGTGCCCGATGTGTTGCGGCGCCGCGGTCAACGCGCGGGTCACGCGGGTTGTCTACGGCGCGGCGGATCCGAAGGCGGGCGCCGCGCGGACGCTGTACCGGCTGCTGGACGACCCGCGGTTGAACCACCAGGTGACGGTGGTGGCCGGGGTGCAAAGCGCGGAGTGCGGAGCGCTCCTGAGCGAGTTCTTTCACAAGAAAAGAGCGTAAGTGGCGCGGAGGGGTGGCCGAGCCCGGTTGAAGGCGTCCGACTCGAAATCGGATAGGGGCGCAAGTCCCTCGGGGGTTCAAATCCTCTCCCCTCCGCCAATTAACTTTTGCACCTGGAGGCGCCTTCGCCGGGCTCCGGCGCCCCAGGGTCGGGCAGTCAAGGCGTGAAGAGATTGAATTGCGTAGCGTGGGAGGGGTGGCCGAGTGGCCGAAGGTGCGGCACTGGAAATGCCGTGTAGGGGTAACTCTACCGTGGGTTCGAATCCCACCCCCTCCGCCATATTTTCCGTCGTGAGGTTTCCTGTTGTGAGGCGTCGGAGGTCACGTCGGTTGGCGAGAAGGGTCCAGCTGCGAGGCGGCGCGCGAAGGCTGCACGCGAGGCGTACTCTCCGTACGTTGAGCGTGCAGCCGAGCGCGCCAACGAAGCAGATGGGCCCTTATCGACGACCGGCAACGGTTGGCCGTGCTAGACGGGGAGGTAGCGGTGCCCTGTAACCCGCAATCCGCTACAGCGGGGTTGAATTCCCTCTTGAGGGCCGTTCGTGTCGAATGAGCCTCGCGGGACGGTGTTGAAGGTTGGGCCCCACGCAACGAGCCGCGTCGAATCCCGCCAGACCCGGAAGGGAGCAACGGTAAGGCGTTTCACTCGTGTGCCGTGGGAGTACCTGACCGGAGCCGGCTCCGCTTGGAGATCGCGGGACGGGCGGTTCGATGGCGGGTGCACGGTCTTGATTCAGCGATGACGTACCAGGTGCTGGCGCGGAAGTGGCGGCCGCAGGTGTTCGCGGCCGTCGTGGGGCAGGATCCGGTGACGCGCACGCTGCAGAACGCGCTGGCGTCGGGCCGCGTGGCGCACGCGTATCTCTTCACGGGCCCTCGCGGCGTCGGCAAGACCACGACGGCGCGGCTCCTGGCCAAGGCGCTGTCGTGCACGAATCGCACCGGGCCCGAGGCTTGCGGCGCCTGTCCCTCCTGCCTAGACTTCGTCTCAGGCG
>DASYVT010000080.1 GCA_035936835.1 Candidatus Methylomirabilota bacterium
GACCCCGCGTGCTCCGGGGCGCGCCCCCTTTGCCCCCGCCGAGACACCCCCGCCGGGATCGATCCGCTCCCCGTCTTACGCCCTCTGTGTCCTGTGCTCTCGATCAGGTCGGATGCCACGTGAGTCGCTTGATCCGCCCGAGAATCTGCCCAAACAGGCGCTGCGTCAAGTGGCGTTCGGGCAGCTGGAGGATAACGTACCGCGCATGCAGGATGAGGCGCCCGCCGGTCGCGAATCGCCGTTGCTGGAGGCTCGTCAGGGACCAGCTCTGAAAGGCGAGAGGCAGGACAAGCCGGCGCAGCAGATTGTCAAGATGGTAGGCCACGACCCCCAAGAGCAAGCGCACTTCATTGGCGCGGAACCGATGACAGGGGATCCGGGTTTAGAGGGCGCGGACAAGCTCGAGCAGGCGCCCGAGCGTGGCGAGCCGCGCGTCGAGCGTGTCACCCGCGGGCTCGACGCGCAGCGTGGTGATCCCGGCATAGCGATACGCCTCGAGGCGCTTGCGCACCATCGCCTCCGTCCCGAGGAGGTTGGTCTTGAGCACCAGCTCGTCGGGCACGCGCGAGGCCGCCTCTTCCCTGCGGTCGTCCAGCCAGAGGCGCTGGACCTCGACCGCCACGTCCTCGTAGCCCGCCCGCTTGAATGCGTCGTTGTAGAAGTTGTGCTGGCGCGAGCCCATGGCTCCGAGCGTGAAGGCGAGGCCGGGCTTGCGCGCCGGGATGAGCCGCTCGGCGTCATCGGAGAAGGCGACCACGCCGCCCGCCTGGAGGTCGAGCTGGGCGAGCGAGCGGCCCGCGCGGAGGGCGCCCGCCTCCAGGTGGTCGAAGAACACCCGCGCGTGCTCGGGCATGAAGGAGGTGCCGAGCCAGCCGTCGGCGATCTCTCCCGTCATCTCGAGGCTCCTCGGCGACAGCGTGGCCAGGTAGATGGGGATCTCCGGCTGGGGCCGCGCCGCCGACCTGAGCGCCTTGCCCTCGCCTCCGGGCAGCGGCAGCTCGTAGATCTTGCCCTTGTAGGCGAGGCGCTCGCCCCGCGCCGCGCGCCGCACGATCTCGACGGTCTCGCGCAGGCGCTGCACGGGCCGCTCGAAGCGGATGCCGTGCCACCCTTCGATGACCTGCGGCCCGCTCACGCCGAGCCCGAGGAGAAAGCGTCCGCCCGACATCGCGGCCAGGCTCATGGCCGTCATCGCGACGAGCGCGGGCGTGCGGGTGCCCGCCTGCATGATCCCGGTGCCGAGGCGGATGCGAGAGGTGCGCGCCGCCATAAAGGCGAGCGGGGTCGCCGCGTCGTGTCCCCACGCCTCGGCCGACCACAGGCAGTCGACGCCGAGGCGCTCCGCCTCCACCACGTAGGCGCTCGCCGCCTGCCAATCGTCGTTGGCGAGCTTGAGAGAGATGGCAACGCGCATCAGGCGCTGCGGGACGCCGTCATTGCGGCGGCGATCTTCTGAAGCTGGCCGGCGTGGTCCAGGTCGTGCAGGCGCATGAAGAGCAGGGTCTCGCGCCAGTTGAGCGGGCCGAACATCCCGTGCTCGATTGGGCGCTCGAGGCTGGCGAGGGGATCGGCGCGCAGCACGCGCTCGAACAAGGCCTCGCGATCTCGCGTTAGGAGGGCCGACCACTCGGCCGCCGGGCGCGCGGGCGCGCCGACGGCGCCCTGGTCTTTCATTCGCCTCGGCGGTGGCGCCTGGTCGAGGGCGCGCGTGATGCCGGCGCCGAAGTAGACGCCCGCGGCGACGACGTGCGCCATCACCTCGTTCGCGCTCCACTCGTCTTCGGCCGGGCGCTCGGTGAAGCGGGCGGCCGGAACGGCCTCCGCCGCCGTCCGGAGGTCCGCCATCGCCGCGCGGACTTTCTCGATGATGGCGGCCGGCGAGAGCTTCGCGCCTTGCGCCTCCAGGTAACTCCGGATCCGCGCTTCCTCGTCGGTCATGTCGCTCTCCTCACACGAACTCTTCGCCCAGAATGCGCCAGATCTCGCGGAAGTCCTCCAGGTACCCTTCGCTCTCCTTGACCCCCTTGGCCCGCGCCGTGGCGGGTGCCGGCTATCCTAGTCGGACGCGGCCGCGAAGGCAAACCCGGTTCGTGACTTCGCCTACAGGCGCCCGAACGAGTGGCGCCTTCGTGCTAAGGTTTGCGGGAAGATCCGTCGCGGCCGCTTGATCAGGGACAAGGGAGATGGCGATGAGAGTAGTCGCGCTCGTGCTGGCCGGCTGTCTGTCGACGGCCCCGGTGTCGGCCGCCGAGGTCCGCGTCTTCTGCGCGGGCGCCGTCGAGTCGGGCCTCGTTGCGCTGTCCGGCGCGTTCACGCGGGAGACAGGGAACGTGGTGCGACTCACGGCAGGGGTGCCGGCGGCGCTGAGACAGAGGGTCGAGGCGGGCGAGGCTCCCGACGTGCTGATCGCGCCGCCGGCGGTGATGGACGCGCTGGTCCGGGCGGGCAAGGTCAAGGCGGAGGGACGGGCGCTCGTCGCGCGTGTCGGCGTGGGCGTCCTGGTGCGCAAGGGCGCGCCGCTTCCCGACATCTCGTCCCCTGAGCGCCTGAAGCAGACGCTCCTGTCGGCCGAGTCGCTGGTCTACAACCGGGCCTCCACCGGGACATACTTCGAGCGGTTGCTCGACCGCCTGGGCGTCGCCGAGCAGGTCAAGGCCAAGGCGGTGCGCTACGCCGACGGCGTCTCCGTCCTCGAGCACGTGCTCCGGGGCACCGGCCGCGAGGTCGGCATCGGCGCGATCACCGAGATCAGGGAGTACGAGCCCATGGGGCTCACGTTCGTCGGGCCGTTGCCCGGCGAGCTCCAGAACTACACGAGCTACGTCGCGGGCGTGGTGACCGTAGCCGGCGATCCGGACGGCGGGGCGGCGTTCATCGGGTTCGTCACGAGCCCCGCCGCGAAGACGGTGTTCTCGGCAACTGGTGCGCAGTGACGCGCGCGGGCCAAGTTGACAGCATCGCCCCGGGTTGAGATAAGCGGGATCATGACGGGAGAACTACGATGAGCCTCACGAGCAAGAATCCGCAGCCGGCGCAGGACGGGATGCCGACGACGCGGGGGATGAATTTCTTCCTCGAGGACCGGAACCTCCAGTTCCTCTGCGAATCAGTGATGGGCGCCGCGACCTTCGAGCGCGCGCGGCCGCACCTCGTCGAGATGGGCAAGGTCGCCGGCGGGGAGCTCGATGACCTCGCGGCCCAGGCGGACAAGAACCCTCCGGTCCTCCGCGCCTTCGATCAGGCCGGCCGGCGCGTGGACGAGGTCGTCTTTCACCCGTCCTACCGCCGCATGGAGGCGATCGCCTTTGGGCGCTTCGGTCTCGCGGCGCTGTCGCACCGGGACGGCGTGCTCGGCTGGCCCGGTCGCGTGCCGCAAACGGTCAAGTACGCGCTCTCCTACCTCTTCGCCCAGTCCGAGTTCGGCCTGCTCTGCCCCGTCAACATGACGGACTCGACCGCGCGGATGCTGAAGCACTACGCGAGCGACGAGCTCAAGGCGGCCTGGATCCCGCGCCTGACCACGACCGACTTTCCCCAGCTCCTCCAGGGGACGCAGTGGATGACCGAGAAGACGGGCGGCTCCGACGTCGGCGCCGCGACCACGCTCGCGCGCAAAGGCGCCGACGGGCTCTGGCGGCTCTGGGGCGACAAGTGGTTCTGCTCCAATGCCAACGCGGATGTCGCGCTGACGCTGGCCCGGCCCGAGGGCGCGCCCAAAGGCACGCGGGGGCTCGGCATGTTCCTCGTCCCCAAGTACCTGCCCGACGGCACCAAGAACGGCTGGGTCATCAATCGGCTCAAGGACAAGTTCGGTTCTCGCTCGATGGCCTCGGGCGAGGTGACGTACCACGGCGCTGTGGCGTATGTCGTCGGTGACGTCGGCCGCGGCTTCAAGCAGATGATGGAGATGGTCAACCTTTCCCGGCTCTCCAACGCGATGCGCGCCGCGGGGATCATGAGGCGGGCGTTCCTGGAATCGGTTGTCCATGCGCAAGGCCGCGCGGCCTTCGGCGGGCCGCTCATCGCGCTGCCTCTGCTCCGCGCCAACCTGATGGAGATGCTGCTCGACGTCGAGGCCGCGGCCTCGGTCGTCTTCAACGCCGCGGCGGTGTTCGACCGCTGGGACGGCGGCTCCGCCGAGGACCGCAAGCTCTTCCGCATCTGGACGCCGATCGCCAAGTGCTGGACCACGGCGCGGGCGCGCGCGGTTGCGAGCGAGGCCATGAACGTGCGCGGCGGCAACGGCTACATCGAGGAGTGGGTGAACGCGCGGCTCGTGCGCGACAGCTACCTGGGCGCCATCTGGGAGGGTGCGACGCCGGTGGTGGCGCTCGACGTCCAGCGCGCCATCATGCGCGAGCAGTGCCACGAGGCCCTCTTCGCGTATATCGGCAGGCAGCTCCAGCACGTGACGGAGCCGGCGGCCAAGCCCTGGGTGGACGCGGTGGTCCAGGCGGTCGAGGCGCTCAAGCGGCGCATCGACGTGTGGGCCGCGCTGTCTCCCGAAGAACAGGAGCTCGAGGCCAAGCCCGTGGCCGACCTTCTCTACCACCTGCTGGCGGCGAGCCTGCTCCTCCACGAGGGCCAGACGCTTCGCGAGCGCTCGCAAGACTTCCACAAGCTTCTCGTGGGCGCGCTCTACGTCCAGCGCTGGCTTGCGGCCCGCGATCTCCACGCGCCGCCCTTCGCCGCGCGGGATCTCGGCTGGCTCGACGCGTTGATCGCCTGGACCCCCGTTCCCAAGACAGCGCTGAGCAGTCGGGCCTCTCACTAGGGCCCCGGCTTGTGTTCCGGCTGACAACCCCCCGTTCTGACAGGGGGAAAGGCGGTTCGGTCCCTCTTGGCCCTTGTGGTATCCTCACCCTCACATCGCGAGAGTGGCGGAACTGGCAGACGCGCTGGACTTAGGATCCAGAGGGTCATACCCGTGGGGGTTCGACTCCCCCCTCTCGCACCAGCCTTTTTCATCAGGAGCCTGAATGAAAGTCGCCGTCGAAGAGATCGGCGCGTGCAAGCGCCGCCTGCAGGTGGAAGAGGGACCGGAAGTCGTCCAGGACGCCTGGGAGAAGGCCTTCAAGCGTGTCCAGAAGGAGGCCCGGCTGCCCGGCTTCCGCAAGGGCAAGGTGCCGGCGGGCATGATCAAGCTGCACTTCGCCGATGACGTCCGCCAGGAGGTCGCCCGCCACCTGATCCCCGACGTCTATCGCCAGGCGCTCCAGGAGACCAAGCTCCGCCCCGTAGAAGAGCCCGACCTCAAGGAAGTGACGCTCGAGGAGGGCGCGCCGCTCAAGTTCGAGGCGATGGTGGAGATCAAGCCCGCCATCGCGCTCGGCCAGTACGCGGGGCTGACCGTCAAGCACGCGCCCAAGCCTTTCGAGGAGCGCGAAGTGGACGAGGCGCTCGAGCACCTGCGGGAGCAGCACGCCGAGTTCCGCACCGTGGAGCGTCCGGCCGATCTCCACGACCACGTGATCATGGATTACACGCTGACGCCCGAGGGCATGGACGCGCGGACGGAGACGGGCTACGGCTTTCTCATCGGCTCGGGCGCGGTCATGCCCGAGGTCGAGGAGGCCGTGATCGGGCTCACAGCGGGAGGTGAGCGGACTACCCACGTCCGCTTCCCCGACGACCACCGGAACGAGGCGCTTCGCGGCAAGGCGGGCGAGGCAAAGGTCAAGGTCACCGAGGTCAAGGAGAAGGTGCTCCCGGCCCTCGACGACGAGCTGGCCAAAACCGTGGGTCAGTTCGACACGCTGGACGCCCTCAAGGAGGGGGTGCGGAAGGGTCTTGAGGCACGGCGGTCCGCGGAGAACCGGCAGGTGCTCGAGGACGCCGTCACCGAGGCCGTGCTGGCGGGGCACCCTGTCGAGGTCCCAGAAGCACTCGTGCTGCGTCAGGTGGGCCATCTGATCGAGCACACGCGCGAGCGTGTCAGGCGCCAGGGCATGGACCCCGACAAGCTGCCCTGGGACTACGGCAAGCTGCTGGAAGAGCTCAAGCCGGGAGCCGAAAAAGCCGTGCGCCGGTCGCTCGTGCTCGAGGCCATCGCCGAGAAGGAGGGGCTCATCCCGACGGACGCCGACGTCGACGCCGAGGTTGAGAAGATCGCGGTCGCCAACAACCGGCCTGTCCCGGCCGTGAGGCGGATCATGCAGGATAGCGGCGACCTGGACGGGCTGCGACACTCGCTCCGCGAGACCCGGACGCTGGAGTTTCTCATCTCGAAGTCAACCGTGACGGTCTAGGGTACACTGGGCGCATGGCAACCAGGAGGCGTCCCATGGCGTTGGTTCCGATGGTGGTGGAGCAGACGCCCCGCGGCGAGCGGGCGTTCGACATCTTCTCGCGTCTGCTCAAGGAGCGGATCATCTTCCTGCCGACCTATATCGAGGACGAGATCGCGAACCTCGTGATCGCGCAGATGCTCTTCCTCGAGGCCGAGGACCCGGACAAGGACATCGCGCTGTACATCAATTCGCCGGGTGGCTCGGTGACGGCGGGCATGGCGATCTACGACACGATGCAGTACATCAAGCCCGACGTGAGCACGATCTGCATGGGGCAGGCGGCCTCGATGGGGGCGCTCCTGCTGGCGGCCGGCGCCAAGAACAAGCGCTTCGCCCTGCCGCACGCGCGGATCATGATCCACCAGCCGCTCGGGGGAGTCCAGGGGCAGGCGACGGATATCGACATCCAGGCCAGGGAGATCCTCCGGATGCGGGAGGAGTTGAACCGCATCCTGCTCCACCACACGGACCAGACCATGGAGAAGATCCAGCGGGATACGGACCGCGACTTCTTCATGACCGCGGAGCAGGCCAAGGAGTACAGGATCGTGGACGAGGTCATCTCCTCCAAGCCGACTCCGAGGCCGGTGGCCGACGCGCCGGCGATGGCGGGGAGATAGGCGGCTCGGGGAATGGCGGCTCGGGCGCGCGAGGGCGGAGGGACGCTGAAGTGCTCGTTCTGCGGCAAGAGCCAGAACGACGTGCGCAAGCTCATCGCGGGGCCCACGGTCTACATCTGCGACGAGTGCATCGAGCTCTGCAACGACATCATCGCGGAGGAGTGGGAGGAGGAGAAGAGTAAGGAGCTCCGCAGCCTCCCCAAGCCCGCCGAGATCAAGACCGTGCTCGACCAGTACGTGGTCGGGCAGGAGCGGGCGAAGAAGGTCCTCGCCGTCGCCGTCCACAACCACTACAAGCGCGTCGAGGCGGGCGGCGAAGCCGGCGACGTCGAGCTCCAGAAGGCGAACATCTTGCTGATCGGCCCGACCGGCTCCGGCAAGACGCTGCTCGCGCAAACCCTCGCCAAGATGCTCCACGTGCCCTTCACCATCGCCGACGCGACCACGCTGACCGAGGCGGGCTACGTCGGCGAGGATGTGGAGAACATCATCCTGCGACTGCTGCAGGCGGCGGACTACGACGTCGAGCGGGCCCAGCGGGGCATCGTGTACATCGACGAGATCGACAAGATCGCACGCAAGAGCGAGAACCCGTCCATCACCCGCGACGTCTCGGGCGAGGGTGTCCAGCAGGCGCTCCTGAAGATCCTCGAGGGCACGGTCGCCAACGTGCCGCCCCAGGGCGGGCGGAAGCACCCGCACCAGGAGTTCATCCAGGTCGACACGGCCAACGTGCTCTTCATCTGCGGTGGCGCATTCGTCGGGCTCGACAAGATGGTGGAGAACCGCGTGGGCAAGACCGGCATGGGCTTCGGCGCCGAGATCAAGAGCCGGGAGGACCGGCGGGTGGGCGATCTCCTGGCGATGGTGCAGCCGGAGGACATGCTCAAGTACGGCCTCATCCCCGAGTTCGTCGGGCGGCTGCCGGTCGTCGCGACGCTCCACGACCTGGACGAAGCGGCGCTCGTGCGGATCCTGAAGGAGCCCAAGAACGCCATCATCAAGCAGTACCAGAAGTACTTCGA
Organism: Candidatus Methylomirabilota bacterium; assembly: GCA_035936835.1. Classification (NCBI taxonomy): domain Bacteria; phylum Methylomirabilota (SeqCode); species Candidatus Methylomirabilota bacterium. The sequence goes on from DASYVT010000080.1 coordinate 7,936, forward strand.
CCTCGAGAAGGTGCGGCTCAAGTTCACCGACGACGCCGTCGCCGCCGTGGCCCGCGAGGCCATGAAGCGTGGGACAGGCGCGCGCGGGCTCAGATCCGTGCTGGAGGAGGTCATGCTCGAGGTGATGTACGAGCTGCCGTCCCTCCCGGGGCTCAAGGAGTGCATCATCACGCGCGAGGCGATCGTGAGCCGCGAGCGGCCGATCCTCATCTCGGAGCCGAAAGAGCAGTCCGCCTGACGCTTCACCGCCCTGAGCTTCACCCCCGGAAGGCGTGCTTCATCCACACGTTGGCTTCCTCGTAGCGTCCGACATCGCGCCTGACGTCGATCTTCACCGGCTGGAACGCGCCCGCGACGACGTACGACCCGCTCTCGGGGAAGCGCAGTCCCGCCCACTCCTCCCATCGGGCGACCGTGTCGGTGATGACCATCGCTTTCGGAGCGACCCGCACGATCTCAGCGCCCATCCGCTGATGCACGCGGAGCCACGGGTCGAAGACGGCGCCGTCGGCGCGCGTCCATGTGACGTAGCGCTCCATGGGAGTGAGTGGGTAGAGCTGCTTGAGCGACGGGCGCAACGGCGCCACGAGGGTCTTCAAGCCGTGGCGCCGGGCGATCTCGCCCATGGCCTCGATCACCGGCCGGCTCACCCCACGGTCGCGGTGCGCGGGATCCACGATGGCCGCCAGTGCCGAGAGCGCCGTCGGCCGGCGGCCGTCCCGCTTCACCGCCACGCCCCGCTCCAGGATCTCCGGGATGTCCGGCGGGAGGTCAGCCATCGAGCCGTCGCAGATCAAGGGGATGGAGTTCCCAATTGCCACGAGCGCGCCGGCCTCATCCCAGAGCCCAAACTGGAAGTCGGCGAAGTCGGTGAAGATCCGGGGCCAGAGGGGGCCCGCGCCGTTGCCCTCGTGGACGAAGCGCGGCCAGGCCTGGCGGTGGAACTCGGGGAAGTGCTCCCTGAGCCCCGGCTCCTCGCTGAGGGTGCGAACCGTGAATTCCATGTCAGAATGATCCTCGAATGAGAGCCCGTCGTCCAGCGCCGCTTGTCGAGCCCACGTCATGACCCCCGGCACGCTCTACGTGGTCGCCACGCCCATTGGCAACCTCGAGGACATCACGCTCCGGGCCCTCCGCGTGCTGAAAGAGGTCGGCCTCGTCGCCTGCGAGGACACGCGCCGCACGCGGACGCTGCTGACCCACTTCGGCATCCACGTGCCCGTCACGAGCTACTTCGAGCACAACAAGCTCGCCAAGGGCCCGGCCATACTCAAGACGCTCCGCGAGGGAAAATCCGTGGCGCTGGTCACTGATGCGGGGACGCCGGGCATCTCGGATCCAGGCTTCCTCCTCGTCAGGGAAGCGCGCGAGGCCGGCATCCCCGTGGTCCCGGTGCCCGGCCCCTCGGCCGTGGTGACGGCGCTGTCGGCCGCCGGTATCCCCGCCGACAGCTTCGTCTTCGACGGCTTCCTGCCCGTCAAGCCGGGGAAGCGGATCCACAGGCTCGAGGCGCTTCGCGGGCTCGAGATGACGCTGGTCTGCTACGAGTCGCCCCACCGCATCCTCGCCGCGCTCGAGGCGATAGGCCAGGTATTCGGCCAGGCCGAGATCGTCGCGGCCCGCGAGCTGACCAAGCAGTTCGAGGAGATCATCCGCGGCACGCCGGAGGCGCTTCGGGAGCGCTTCGCCGCGGGCACGGTCAGGGGAGAATTCACGCTCGTCATCCCGTATACTAAGGGCTCATGTCCATCCCCAAAGCCCTGACCATTGCCGGCTCGGATTCTGGCGGCGGCGCGGGCATCCAGGCGGATCTCAAGACCTTCTCGGCCTACCGGGTCTTCGGCATGTCCGTCATCACCGCGGTGACGGCGCAGAATTCCGTGGGGGTCCAGGCCGTCGAGTATCTGCCGCCTGCGTTTGTCGCTCACCAACTCTCATCCGTCCTGGACGACTTCGGCGCCGACGCCGCCAAGTGCGGCATGCTCGGCACCGCCGCCATCGTCGAGGCGGTGGCGGCCGGGTTGCGCGCGCATCCGGTGGAGCGGCTCGTGGTCGACCCGGTCATGACCGCCAAGTCCGGCGACGCGCTGCTCGAGCCCGATGCCGTAGGCAAAGTGACGATCCGCCTCCTGCCCCTGGCCCTCGTGGTGACGCCTAACCTGCCGGAGGCTGAAGTGTTGGCCGGCATGCCGGTGTCGAGCCGGGCCGACATGGAGGAGGCCGCGCGCCGCATCCACAAGCTGGGGCCGCGCCACGTGCTGGTCAAGGGCGGCCACCTCAAGGGCGACGCGGTGGACCTCCTCTACAACGGCCGCGACTTCACGGCCTTCCAGGCCCCGCGCATTGAGTCCGACAACACGCACGGCACCGGCTGCACCTTCTCGGCCGCCATCGTGGCGGGCTTGGCTCAGGGGCGGCCGCTCGGCGAGGCCGTGCGCGACGCCAAGGCCTACGTGACGCGCGCCATCCGCGAGGGCTTCGCCCTCGGCCGCGGCGTGGGCGCGCTCCGGCACTTCCTCACGGAGTGGTGATGGCCGACGAGCAGACGGGGCCCGATCCCCAGCAGCAGCGCAGGCTCGGCCAGATGTCGTTCATGGACCACCTGGGCGAGCTCCGCACGCGGATCATGTGGTGCCTGATCGCCGCGGGCGTGGGTCTCGTCATCGCGTTTTTCATCACGGACCCGGTCATGCGCTTCATCTCGCGGCCGCTGTTGGGCCTGAAGACCGAGCTCGTCTTCACCTCGCCCACCGAGGCCTTCTGGACCTGGATGAAGGTCGCCATGGTGCTGGCCATCTTCATCTCCATGCCCGCCCTTCTCTACCAGGTCTGGAAGTTCGTGTCTCCCGGGCTCCACGAGCACGAGAAGAAGTACGCGGCGCCGTTCATCATCGTGGGCTCGCTGCTGTTCCTGATCGGCGGCGCCTTCGCGATGCTCATCATCATCCCCTACGCCTCGACCTTCCTGGTGACGTTCGGGCAGGAGAAGGGCTGGAAGCCGATGATCACGGTGTCCTCGTACACCGATTTCGTCATCAAGTTCGCCCTGGCCTTCGGCATCGTGTTCGAGCTGCCGGTGGTGATCACCATCCTGGCGCTGATCGGCGTGGTGACGCCGCAGTTCCTCTCGAAGAACCGCAAGTACGCCATTTTGATCAATTTCATTGTTGCAGCGGTCTTGACGCCTACTCCCGACATGATCAACCAGACGCTGATGGCAGGCCCCCTGTGCATCCTCTACGAGATCGGCATCATCTGCGCGCGACTGGCCGTGAGGAAGAAGCGCAAGACGCCGGCGCCTGAGCCGCCTGCGGAGACGACGGCGGCGCCATGAGCCCGCTCGACTTCAACTCGCTCGAGCTGCCCGAGCCGGTGATGCGCGGCATCCGCGACGCCGGCTTCGTCGCGGCGACGCCCATCCAGGAAAGCACGCTGCCGCTCGCGCTCAAAGGCAAGGACGTGGCGGGCCAGTCTCAGACGGGCACCGGCAAGACGGCGGTCTTCCTGATCGCCGCCTTCACCCGCTGCCTGCGCCATCCGGCGCCGGCCAAGAGCGGGCCGACGGCGCCGCGCGTGCTGATCATCGCGCCCACGCGCGAGCTGGTGGTGCAGATCGAGGCGGACGCCCGGCTCCTGGGCGCCCACACGGGGCTCAAGATCCGCGCCGTGTACGGCGGCATCGACTACAACAAGCAGCGCGAGGATCTCAGCGAGGCCTGCGACATCCTGGTGGGCACGCCCGGCCGTCTCATCGATTATCTCAAGCAGCACATCTGGTCGCCCCAGCGCGTCGAGGTCCTCGTCATCGACGAGGCCGACCGCATGTTCGACATGGGCTTCATCGCCGACCTGCGCTTCATCCTGCGCAAGCTGCCCAAGCCCGAGAAGCGGCAGTCCTTCCTCTTCTCGGCGACGCTCTCCTTCCGCGTGCTGGAGCTGACCTGGGAGTTCATGAACAACCCCACCCAGATCTCCGTCACGCCGCTCCAGAAGACCGCCGAGAACGTCGTCCAGGTGCTCTATCACGCCGGGCGCGAGGAGAAGTTCAGCCTGCTCCTGGGGCTCCTCAAACGGGAAGGCGGCAGCCGCATCCTGATGTTCTCCAACACGCGCGAGGAGGCGCGGCGCCTCGAGGACCGATTGGAGCGCAATGGCTGGCAGGCCAAGGCCCTGACCGGTGACGTGGAGCAGAAGAAGCGGCTGAAGATCCTGAACGACTTCAAGAACGGCGAGCTGCCCATCCTCGTGGCGACGGACGTCGCCTCGCGGGGGCTTCACATCGAAGGGGTGACCCACGTCATCAACTGGGACATGCCCCAGGACCCCGAGGACTACGTGCACCGCATCGGCCGCACGGCCCGAGCCGGGGCAACGGGCAAGTCCATCAGTCTGGCGGACGAGACGGGCGCGCTCCAGATCGAGCCCATCGAGAAGTTCATCGGCGAGAAGATTCCCGTCGAATGGGCCGAGGACGATTGGTTCCTGCCCGAGATCAAGCCGACGAGCGAAGAGCGCCGGAAGTACGCCGACGAGAAGCGCGCGCGCATGGCTGCGCGCGGCGGGCGACCGGGAGGCGGCGGAAGAGGCGGACCTGGCGGTGGCCGGGGCGGACCCGGCGGCGGCAGACCGGGCGGCGGCCACGGCGGGCGGCCCGGCGGCGGGCGCCCCCCCGGCCGAGGTCGCTGACGCAAGAGTTTCACCTCCCCCTGCCTCGCGCGGAGCGCGCGCTCGCCGCCCTGCTCGGAGGGCCGTGGCGCGATCTCCTGTACGTCCCCGGGCCCGACTTCACATCAGCTCTTGAGCCCGGCCTCTTTCGCAGCGCTTTCGTGGTCGTCCCGGCCGACGGCCCCGCCATCCGCATTTCCTCGACCGTGATGCCCGCCTTCGGCATCGAGCTGTGCCGCGTCCAGCTCGAGGCGCTGCCGGACTATCGCGCCGAGATGCTCGGCTCCTTCTTCGATCCGGAACGCCGCGGGCGGATCTTCGTGATGACGAAGGAGCGCGAGACCCTGTCCGCGCAGCCGCCCGAGCGGGAGGGCTGGAGCTATGCCGGGCCTTCGCTCGGCGAGCGACTTGGCCGCGTCGAGCGCGTCAGGCTGATCCGGGAGCGCGTGGCGGCGAAGCTCGACGGCCAGGCGGTGGGGTGGACGGCCGATCGCGGGCTGGTCATCGACGTGCCCGCGGGCGAGCCCTGCCTGCTGCTGGCTTCGGCCGAGAGCGCCGAGCAGGCCCTCTTCCTCCCGGTGCCCCGCCTCTATCGTGCGCTTCTGGCTTCGACGTCGGCCGCGCCCGGGGCGACGGCACGCGAGCTCCTGGGCTATGGCGAGTGGCGGGAAGACTTCCAGCTGGCGCTCGAGACGGTCGCGCTCAGCAGCCCCGGGCTCTAGCCCAATGCGCTACATCATGCCCTGCCTGTTGCCGCCGCCGATCGGGGACTATCAGCGCGAGCTGGTCGACGTCATCACAGCACGCTTCGGGCTGACCTTCACCCAGCGTCAGGCGATCCCCGCGCACTTCACCCTCAAGTACCACTTCACGACCCCGGAGATCGGGCAGATCGAAACGCTGCTTGACGACTTGGTTCGGAGGCAACGCAGGACGCCCATTATCGTAGGAGGCTTCGGGCACTTCCTCGAAGACGTCATCTTCGTTGAGGTCGAGCTCTCGCCCTCCGCGCAGCGTGTCTTCGAGGCGCTGGTTTCAGCCTTGAGGACGCTCCCATGGATGTCCTGGGCCCAGTTCGATGCCGAGAACCTGCGCCCCCACATGACGATCGCCGAGCAGTGTCGGCCCCGCTTCCGAGAGGTCTGGGAGTTCCTCAAGCCGCGCGAGCGTCGCTTCACGGCGTGGTTCGACAACATCACGATTCTCAAGAAGGTGGGCGAGACGGACGACATGGACCTGTGGGCCGTCCACAGGAGGTTCGACCTGGGCGACTAAGCGGCGGAGGGGGACTCTAGAAGCGGCGGCGGCTGCCCATCGACTTCTTGCGGAGGCGGAGCGACTTCGGCGTGATCTCGAGCAGCTCGTCCTCGCGGATCCACTCGAGCGACTGCTCGAGGTTCATCAGGTGGGGCGGTGTCAGGCGCACGCCCTCGTCCGAGGTGGACGCGCGCATGTTGGTCAGCTTCTTTTCCTTGGTGATGTTGACGTCGAGGTCGCTGTCGCGGTTGTGCTCCCCGACGACCTGTCCCTCGTAGACCGATTCCCCCGGCCCGACGAAAAGCACGCCGCGCGGCTGGAGATGGTCGATAGCATAGGCGGTCGTTCTGTTCGTGCGATCGGAGACGAGCGCGCCGTTCGCCCGGTGCGGGATATCGCCCTGCCACTCGGCATAGCCGTCGAAGAGGTGGTTCAGCAGCCCCGTGCCGCGGGTGTCCGTGAGGAACTCGGAGCGGTAGCCGATGAGCCCACGCGAGGGCAGGCGGTACTCGAGCCGCACGCGCCCCGTGCCGTGGTTGACCATCTTGGTCATCTGGCCCTTGCGGGGCCCGAGCTTCTGCGTCACCGCGCCGATGAACTCCTCGGGGATGTCCACCACGAGGTGCTCCATCGGCTCGAGCGTCTGGCCCTTCTCTTCCTTCGTGATGATCTGGGGCTTGCTCACTTCCAGCTCGAAGTCCTCGCGCCGGATCATCTCGATCAGGATGGCGAGCTGCAGCTCGCCCCGCCCAGACACCCTGAACGTATCGGGTGAGTCGGTCTCCTCGACGCGGATGCCGACGTTGGTCCGCCGCTCCTTCCAGAGCCGGTCGCGCAGCTGGGTGGACGTGACGAACCTGCCCTCACGCCCGGAGAAGGGCGAGACATTCGACGAGAAGAGCATCGAGACCGTGGGCTCGTCGATGTGCATGACGGGCAGGGCCACGGGGTTCTCGGCGTCGGCCAGGGTCTCGCCGATCTCGACGTTGTCCGTGCCGGCCACGGCCACGAGATCGCCGGCCGAGGCTTCGGCCACCTCGACACGCTTGAGCCCCTCGTAGCCGTAGAGCACCGTGATCTTGGCGCTCTCGGTCGAGCCGTCGCGGTGGACCACCGCCACCCGGTCGTACTGGCGGATCGTGCCGTTGACGATCCGGCCGATCACGAGCCGGCCCACATAGTCGTCCCAGTCAAGCGAGGTGGCGCGGAACTGGAGCCCCATCCCGGGGTCGAAGCGCGGCGGCGGGATCGTGTTGACCAACGTCTCGAAGAGCGGCGCCAGGGTCTTGGAGTCGTCGTCCAGGCTGAGCTTGGCGATGCCCTTGCGCGCGTCGGTGTAGAGGACGGGGAAGTCGAGCTGGTCCTCCGCCGCCTCGAGGTCGATGAAGAGGTCGTAGACCTCGTCGAGCACCAGCGCGGCGCGCGCGTCCTGGCGGTCGATCTTGTTGATGACGACCACCGGGGTCAATCCCGCCTCGAGCGCCTTCTTGAGCACGAAGCGCGTCTGGGGCAGGGGGCCTTCCGCCGCGTCCACCAGCAGCAGCACGCCGTCCACGAGCGTCAGCGTCCGCTCGACCTCGCCGCCGAAGTCGGCGTGGCCGGGGGTATCCACGATGTTGATCTTCATGTCCTTGTAGTGGATGGACGTGTTCTTCGCCATGATGGTGATGCCCTTCTCGCGCTCGAGGTCGATCGAGTCCATGACCCGCTCGACCACGTGCTCATTGGCGCGGAAGATGCCCGACTGCCACAGCATGGCGTCCACGAGGGTGGTCTTCCCGTGGTCGACGTGCGCAATGATGGCGACGTTTCGGATGTCGGGGCGCTGCGGCATGGCTTTCACTGTACCACGGATGGAGTGGCGAACCAGCGCGGCGGTGGGGCATAATGACGCGTCCAACCCGGCGTCCCACGTGCAAGGAGGCTCATTCGTGAAGGCTCGCGTCGCCATCATCGCGCTCGTCGCGCTGTTCGTCACGCTCGTGCTGCCTGTCCCCGGCCCGATCGGGCCCGTCGGCGCCCAGCAGCCGACCCCACCCGCACCCAAGGAAGCCCCCAAAGGAGGCACGAAGGTGAAACAGACGGCCACCATCACCATGGAGAAGGGCGGCGTGATCGCCATCGAATTCTTTCCGGAGGACGCCCCCAAGACGGTGGAGAACTTCGTCACGCTGGCCAAGAAGGGTTACTACGACGGGGTGACCTTCCATCGCGTGGAGCCGAACTTCGTCGTCCAGGGCGGCGACCCCAAGGGCGACGGCACCGGGGGCCCGGGCTACACCATCAAGGACGAGTTCAACAAGCAGAAGCACGTCCGCGGCGTGGTGGCGATGGCGCGGACCCAGGCCCCGAATTCCGCGGGCAGCCAATTTTACTTCACGCTGGCCCCCGCCCACTTCCTCGACGGCCAGTACACCGTCTTCGGCCGGGTCACCTCGGGCATGGAGGTGGTGGACAAGATCAAGGTCGGCGACAAGATGAAGTCGGTGAAGATCAACGAGGCCGCCCAGTAGCGCCATGGCCTGGTCGCTCCTGATCCGGAACGGCACGGTGGTGGACGGCAGCGGCGCGCCCGCGCGTGCCGCCGACGTCGCGGTCGAGGGCGACCGTATCGCGGCGGTGGCGCCCGGGCTGGCCGGCGAGGCGGACCGGGTGATCGACGCCAAGGGTCTCATGGTCGCCCCCGGCTTCATCGACATCCACTCGCACTCGGACCTGGTCTACGACAAGTGCCCGTCGGCCGAGTCCAAGGTGCGCCAGGGCGTGACCACCGAGGTGGTCGGCATGTGCAGCTTCTCGCCGGCCCCGGTCGCTCCGGGCCGCGCGGATCTGGTGCAGGAGTGGGCGGGCGGCATCGGCGGCAAGATACCCATCACCTGGAACACCTTCGGCGAGTACCTCGATCACCTGCGCGGCCTGGGCCCCTCGGTGAACATCGTGCAGTTCGTGGGTCACGGAGCCCTGCGCTTGGCCGCCGTCGGGGCCGCGGCGCGCGCGGTGACACCGGAGGAGCAGCGGGGCATGGAGCGGCTGCTCGCGGAAGCGCTCGACGCGGGCGCCTTCGGCTTCTCCACCGGGCTGGTGTATGCGCCCAGCGTCTACGGCAATACGGAAGAGCTGGTGGGGCTTGCCCGCAGCATGGCGAGCCGGCGCGGGCTCTACTTCTCGCACATCCGAGGCGAGGCGGCCACGCTCGAGCAGGCGGCCCAGGAAGCCATCACGATCGGTGAGCAGGCCGGCGTGCCCGTGCAGATCGCCCACGTGAAGGCCTCGGGCCGCGAGAACTGGGGCAAGATGGATCGCGTCCTGCGCCTGATCGACGGCGCCCGCGCCCGCGGCGTGGACGTGACCGGCGACGTCTATCCCTACCCGGCGGGCAGCACCAAGATGGACAACCTGCTCCCCGCGTGGATGCACGACGGCGGGATCTCGAAGCTGCTCGAGCGGCTCAGCGATCCCAAGGCGCGGCAGCGCGCGATCGGCGACTGCCTGGTGGACGGCGAGCGCTGGCGCACCGGCTCGGGCGGCATGGGCTGGGACGAGATCATGATCGCCACCTGCTCGAAGCCGGAGCTCGCGGGCATGCACATTGCGGAGCTGGCCCGGCGCACCGGCAAGGAGCCGGCCCAGGCCATGATGGATCTGGTGATGGACGAGCGCGCCGGCGTCTCGATGGTGGTGTTCTCCCAGAGCGAGGAGAACGTGGGGACCGCGCTGGGCTACGCCCATAACATGGTGGGCTCCGATTCGCTGTCGCTGCACGCCGGCCCCGGCCCGCATCCCGGCAAGCCCCACCCGCGCAGCTACGGGACGTTCCCGCGCGTGCTCGGGGTCTACTGCCGCGAGAAGCGGCTCTTCTCGTGGGAGACCGCGGTGCACAAGATGACCGGCATGCCCGCGACCAAGCTCGGCCTGAAGGACCGCGGGCTGGTGCAGGGCGGCCGCGCCGCCGATCTGGCGCTGTTCGATCCGGCCACGGTGCGCGACGAGGCGACGTTCCCGGATCCGCACCGCCATCCGGTCGGCATCCCTTACGTCATCGTCAACGGCCGGGTGGTGGTGGACGGCTCGCGCTACAACGCGGTACCGGCCGGCCGCGTGCTCACCCCCGCCTGAGGATCGCGGCGGCCCGGCTGATCGCCAGGAGCTTGGCCTCCGCCACCCGAGCCGAGGCCAGCGGGTTGTCGGCGAAGGTGGCGAAGCCGCAGTCGGGCGCGAGCAGGACGCGGTCGGCGCCGAAGCAGGCGATGGCGCGGCGGCCCCGGGCCACAATCTCGTCCACGCTCTCCACGCGCTCGTGCTTCTGGTTCACCACCCCGACCCCGACGCGCGTCGTCGACGGAAGCACCTTCAATACCTCGATCTCGCCCGCCCGCTC
>DASYVT010000081.1 GCA_035936835.1 Candidatus Methylomirabilota bacterium
CGTCCGCGGCCTCGACAACCTCGACGCCCACGTCGCCTGCGTCCGCCAGTTCAAGGTGCCGGTGCTGGTCGGGCTCAACCGCTACCCGACCGACACCGAGCGCGAGTACCAGGCCGTGCTCGACCGCTGCGGGACGCTCGGAGTGCCGGCCTATGTCGCGGACGTCTTCGGCAGGGGCGGGGAAGGGGGCGAGGACCTCGCGCGTGGGCTCCTCAAGCTCCTCGAGACCGAGCGCTCGGCGTTCGCGCCGCTCTACCCGCTCGACGCCTCCGTGAAGGCCAAGCTCGAGACCATCGCCACGCGCATCTACGGCGCGGACGGGGTCGACTACCCGAAGAAGGTGGACCGTCAGATCGCCCAGGCCGAAGCGCTGGGCTATGGCCAACTGCCGGTCTGCGTGGCCAAGACGCAGCGGTCGCTGTCCGACGACCCGACCCTGCTCAACCGGCCGCGCGGTTTCCGGATCACGATCAACGACCTGCGGATCTCTGCTGGGGCGGGGTTCCTCGTGGCGCAGGCCGGCGACATCACGACCATGCCGGGGCTGCCGCGCAAGGCCAATGCCGAGGGCGTGGATGTCACGCCGGACGGGGTGATTACGGGGCTCTTCTAGCCGTGTGATATACTGCGCGCTGGCCCAGGCTGAAGCGGGCTAAATCCATGATCCAGGTCGATCGACTGACGAAGAGCTACGGGCCGGTGACGGCCGTCCACGACGTGTCGTTCAACGTCGAGAAGGGGCAGATCGTCGGCTTCCTGGGCCCCAACGGGGCCGGCAAGTCCACGACGATGAAGATCCTGGCCTGCTTCATGGCGGCCAGCGGCGGCAGCGCGCGGGTGGCGGGCTTCGACGTGTTCAGCCAGTCTCTCGAGGTGCGCCGGCGCATCGGCTACCTGCCGGAGAATTCCCCGCTCTACGCCGACCTGCCGGTGGCCGCGTATCTCGACTTCGTCGCCGAGGCCAAGGGTGTCCCGCGCGGAGTGCGCCGGTCCAAGGTCGCCGACGTGATGGACCGCTGCTTCGTCACCGACATGCAGCACCGGCTCATCGGCAAGCTCTCCAAGGGCTACCGGCAGCGGGTGGGGCTGGCGCAGGCGCTCTTAGGCGACCCGGAGGTGCTGATCCTCGACGAGCCCACCATCGGGCTCGACCCGCGCCAGATCACCGAGATCCGCGCGCTGATCAAGTCGTTGGGCGGCCAGCACACGGTCATCCTCTCCACGCACATCCTGCCGGAAGTCTCCATGGTCTGCGACAGCATCATCATCATCAACCGCGGCCGCGTCGTGGCCAAGGGCACCCAGGCGGAGCTGGTGGAGCAGGTCTTCCCCGCGGCACGCGTGGAGGTGGAGGTGGCCGGCCCCGGAGAGGCCATCGCTTCATCTCTAAAGACCCTGCCCGGCGTGACGTCGGTAGAAGCGATTGGGGTGGAGGCGATCGGCGCCCGCGACGGCGCCTCCCGGTTCGTCGTCGAGTCGCCGCGCGGGCGCGACGTGCGCGGGGAGCTTGTGCGGCTCGTCGCGGGCCGCGGCTGGGAGCTCCTCGAGCTGCACCAGGTCGGGCTCTCCCTCGAGGAGGTCTTCATCCGCGTCGTGGCGGGCGAGGAGCACGCGCCGCAGGTCTTGGAGTCCGTGGTGGAGACGGCGCAGTGAGGGGCTGGCTGCCGGTCTTCAAGAAAGAGATGCGTCTCTACTTCGGCTCGCCCGTCGCGTATGCCGTCGCGACCTTCTTCCTCTTCATCGCCGCCTTCTTCTTCGCGCCGTCCTTCATCCAGTACGCGGACGTCTCGATGCGCTCGGCCATGCAGCCGCAGATGGGACAGACCCTCAACGCCACGGAGAACATCCTGCGCCCCCTCACGTACAACATGGCCGTGGTGCTGCTCTTCTTCATCCCGATGCTGACCATGCGACTCTTCGCGGAGGAAAAACGCTCGGGCACCATGGAGCTTCTCCTGACCTACCCGCTGCGCGACGGCGAAGTCCTCGCGGGCAAGTTCCTGGCCGCCCTGGCGCTCTACGCCTCCATCCTCGCGCTGACGGTCTCGTACCCCATTACCGTCGCCTGGTTCACCCGGATCGAGTGGGGCGCCGTTCTGACCGGGTACCTCGGCCTCCTGCTCGTGGGTGCGGCCTTCCTGTCCATCGGGCTCTTCGTGTCGTCGACCACGGAGAACCAGATCGTGGCGGGCTTCGGCACCTTCGGCGCGCTCTTGACCCTCTGGCTGCTCGGCTGGTTCGCCGACTCGGCGCAGGGCGCGCTCCGGACCGTGATCCAGCAGGCCGCCATCATCGAGCACATGGAGAGCTTCGCCAAGGGCGTCCTCGACACGAAGGACCTCGTCTACTACCTCTCGGTGACCGCCTTCGCGCTGTTCCTCACGCTCCGCTCGCTCGAATCGAAGCGGTGGCGGGGTTAGGGTAGCCCCCCATGACGTTCCTCAAGACGTTCCTCATGACGCTGCTCAAGCGCTGGGGCATGTGGGGCGCCGTGCTCTGCCTGCTGGGCGCCGGCGGGCTCGCGCTCTTTGCGTCGTGGATGACGCGGCTGCAGTGGGCGCTCGTGATCGCCGCCGCCGTTCTCTTCGTCGCGGCGGCCGCGCTCAACTGGCGCGAGGGCGCCTCGCTCCTCGGCCGCCGCGGGATGCGCCACGGCGCGAGCGCGGCCTTGCTGGTGCTGATGGCCCTGGGCGTGGCGGTGCTCGCCAACGCCGTGTCGCTCCGCTACAACGCGCGCTGGGACCTGACCGAGAACAAGCGCCACAGCCTCTCGCGCCAGACGGTCAAGCTGGTCCGGGGGCTTGCGGCGCCGGTCGAGGTCATCGGCTTCTTCCGCTCAGACACGCCCGGCAAGCGCACGGCCGAGGACCTGCTCAAGCAGTACGCCCAGGCCTCCGGGGGCAAGTTCACCTACCGCATGGAGGACCCCGACCGCTCGCCGGGGCTCGCGCGGCGCTACGGCGTTGAAAGCTACGGCACGCTCGTGATGCAGAGCGGGGACAAGTCCGAGAAGGTGCTCGACGCCGATGAGGATCGGCTGACGAATGCCCTCGTCAAGGTCAGCCGCTCAGGCAAACCCGTGATCTACGTCGTCAAGGGGCACGGGGAGCGCGATCTCTCGAGCGCCGAGCGGGCCGGTCTCAGCCAGGCCAAGGAGCAGATGGAGAAGGCCAACTACACCGTCAAGGAGCTCGAGCTGGCGCGCCAGGCCAAGGTGCCGGCGGACGCGGCGGTTGTCATCGTCCCGGGGCCGAAGACCGATCTCCTGCCGCCCGAGCTCTCGGCTCTCGACGCGTACCTCGCGCAGGGCGGCCGTGTGCTCTTCATGGCCGACCCGCTCCAGGCCGACGGCCTCGTCAAGTACCTCGCCAAGTACGGCGTCGCGCTGGGCAACGACATCGTCGTCGAGCCGAGTCCCATCGGCCAGCTCTTCGGCGTCGGGCCCGAGGTGCCGATCGTCACGGGTTACGAGCGGCACCCGATCACCAAGGACATGGCCAACGTCATGACGGGCTTCCCGGTCACGCGCTCGGTCGCGCCGGCGAAGGAGGGCCCGCTCAAGGGAATCATGGCGACGGCGCTGGCCAAGACGAGTCGCGATTCATGGGGCGAGACCGATCTGGCCGGGCTCAGGCGCGGGCAGCCCGCGCGCCGGGATCCGGCGGATACGCCGGGGCCCGTGTCCGTGCTGACCGCCGTCACGATCGTGCCGGCGCCGGGCGCCAAGACCGAGCCCGAGACTGATGATGACGCGGCCAAGAAGCCCGAGGGACGGCTGGTTGTCCTGGGTACCTCGACGTTCGCTTCGAACCAGGGGCTCGGCTTCCAGGGCAACCGCGATCTCTTCCTCAACATTGTTTCCTGGCTCGCCGGGCAGGAAGGCGAGATCGCCATCCGTCCGAAGGACACGCGCCAGAACCCGATCTTCCTCACCAGCGCCCAGAGCCGGACCGTCCTGTGGCTCTCCATCGTCATACTGCCGGGCGCCGTGATGGTGTGCGGGATCTGGCTGGTCGTCCGCCGCCGCCGCATCAAGTAGCTGCCCGACGATGAGCTGGAAGACCCTGACCATCCTCGCCGTCCTCGCCGCGGGCCTCGGCGGCTTCCTCGTCGTGGACAGCTACTGGCTGACCCCGAAGCGCGAGAAGACGGCCGGCGTCAAGGGACGCCTGTGGACCATCGAGCCCAAGGACGTCCTGGGGCTGACCATCAAGCGCAAGGACGACACGGTCACGCTCAAGCGCGTGGGCGACGGCTGGGAGATGCTGGAGCCGGTCAAGACGCGGGCGAACAGCGGCGCCGTCAACGAGGTCGTCACTGGACTGGCGACAGCGAGAGTGGACCGGGAGATCGACGCCAACCCGTCCAAGCCAAGCGACTTCGGCCTCGAGCCGCCGGAAGCCTTCGTCACGCTCGAGGTCAAGGGCCAGGCCGCGCCGCTCACCCTCGCCCTGGGCGGCAAGAACCCGACGGGGGTCTGGGTCTACGCGCGGGAGGGAGGCAAGCCGGCCGTGGTCGCGATCGGCGACTCGATCTCCCGCGATGTCACGCGCCCGGTCGCCGAATTCAGGGACAGGACCCTCTTCGCCTTCGACCGGCGGAACGTCAGCGCGGTCGACCTCGACCTCGACGGGTCGAAGATGACGCTCGAAGCCGAGGACGGGGGCAAGTGGCGCATCGCCAAGCCCGGTCCCTACCGGGGCGACGCCGACATGATCACGGAGATGCTCGACAAGCTCGCGAGCGTCACGGTGAAGGAGTTCCTCGGTCCGGCGAAGTCGCCGGCAACCTTCGGCCTCGACAAACCCTCGCGCGTGACGCTCTGGCTCGGCAAGGACAAGGACCGCACATCCAAGACGCTCCTCCTGGGCAAGGTCGACGCCGCGAAAAAGGGCGTCTACGTCCAGCGCCAGGGCGAGCAGGAAGTGCTCGTGGCTCCCAGCGAGACCTGGGACAAGCTGCCGAAGTCCGTCGCGGCGGTGCGCGACAAGGTGGTCTTCGCCTACGCCTACGACAAGGTCAACCGCGTCGAGATCGAGAGCGCGGCGGGGACCGTTAAGCTCGAGCGAAATGGCATCGACTGGAACATCACCGCGCCCGAGGCACTCAAGGCCGACAGCGGCGCCGTCAACGGCCTCCTCTGGCGCATCCGCGACCTGCGCGCCTCGGGCTTCCTCGACGAGTCGCCGGCCGGCGTCGCGCGCTACCTGTCCAAGCCCGACGTGACGGTGAAGATCTGGGAGGAAGGCGTCAAGGAGCCCAAGACCCTGCTCCTGGGGCTGTCCAAGGCGGTCAAGGTCGGCGAGCCGACGGGCGTGGCGGCGCCGACCACGCAGGGCCCGGTCTTCATGGTCGAGGCCAAGGACATCGGCGATCTCTCCAAGACGGCGACTGACCTGCGCGACAAGAGCGTGGTCGCCTCATTCGACATGAAGGAGGTCAAGCGCGTACGCGTTACGGTCGGCGACAAGCGCCTGCTGCTGGAGCGCCGCGGCGAGGACGAATGGCGGGTGCTCGAGCCGTCGAAGGGCCCGGCCAAGGAGATCAAGGTCACGGGCCTGCTCCTGACGCTCCGCGCCCTCAAGTGGAAGGAGATCGCCGCCGCGGACGGCGCCGACGCGGCGCGGTTCGGCCTGGACAAGCCCGAGGTCGAGATCGCCGTGCTCAAGGCGGACGGCAAAGAGATGGCGGGCCTGGCCATCGGACGGACCGACCCCAAGCTGAGCTACGTGCGGAGCAAGTCGTCGCCGGCCATCTTTGCTGTCGACCCGAAGTTGCTGGAAGACATCCGCAAGGCGCCCTCCGACATACCAGGCTAACCTTTCGACAGCGCCATGACGACTCCCTCCGACACCGTCTACCTCAGGCAGATGGAGCTGGGCCCGATGCAGAACTTCGTCTACCTCATCGGCGACCCGGAGACGCGGGACTGCGTCGCGGTGGATCCGGCCTGGGAGATCGACGCCATCCTGGAGCAGGTCCAGGCCGACGGGATGCATCTCATCGGCGCGCTCGTCACCCACACGCACCAGGACCACGTCGGCGGCCACCTCTTCGGCCACGACATCCCCGGAATCGAGGACCTCCTGGCCAAGGCCCCGGCCAAGGTCTACGTCCACGCGGCCGAGCGCGAGTTCCTCCGCGGCTTCGGCTCGGACCTCGTCAAGGTGGGCGGCGGGGACACCCTCGACGTGGGGCGCATGAAGATCACGTTCGTCCACACGCCGGGGCATACGCCGGGCTCCCAGTGCTTCCTCGTGGACGGCCGCCTGATCTCGGGCGACACCCTCTTCATCCGCTCCTGCGGCCGCACCGACCTGCCCGGCAGCGACCCCAGGGAGATGTACACCTCGCTGACCCAGCGGCTGGGCGCTCTCCCGGACGACACCGTGGTCTTCCCCGGCCACAACTACGGCGGGACCGTCACCACGATCGGTGACGAGAAGCGCCACAATCCAATGATGCGCTTCCCCACGATGACCGACTTTCTCCGCGTCATGGGCCGCGGCTAACGCCCCCAGGCTGCTCAAGAGGGTCCAGACGCGAGGCGGCGCCCGACGGCCGCACGCGAGGCGTACTCCTGTACGTTGAGCGTGCGGCCGAGAGCGCCCCAACAGACTTCTTGTTACATGGCGCAGATGGGCCCTTTTGAGCAGCCTGCTAGACAGCGGTGGCGCCGCCGTCGACGTAGAGGACTTGGCCCGTGATGTAGTCCGGGCAGGTGGCGAAGAAGCGCACCGCCGCCGCCACGTCGTCCGGGTGCCCGAGCCTGCCCATCGGGATCTTCGCCCGCAGCCGCCGCTTCGACTCGCGCGGGAAATCCTCGGGCAGGAGGACCGCGCCCGGCCCCACCGCGTTGACCTGGATCCGGGGCGCCAGCGCCGCCGCGAGCCCTCGCGTCAGCATCACCACGCCCGCCTTGGAGATCGCGTAGGGGATATAGCCCGGCCACGCCCGCTTGGCGCCCACATCCGCCAGGTTGATGATGCGGCCTCCCCGACGGCCCATCGCGCGCGCGGCGGCCTGGGAGCAGAAGAAGGCGCCCTTGACGTTGACGGCGATGAACCGGTCGAAGTCGGCCGGGGTGACGGTGTCCCACGGTGTCCGCCAGAAGACGCCCGCGTTGTTGACCAGCAGGTCGAGCCGCCCGAGCCGTCGGACGGTCTCTGCCACCAGCCGCCGCGCCTCCACCGGCTTGGCCACGTCGGCGCGGATGGTCACCACGCGCGCTCCCAGCGTGGCGATCGCGGCGGCCGTGGCGTGGGCGTGGGCAGCCGAGCGGTGAAAGTTGACCGCGACGTCAAAGCCCGTCCGGGCGAGCTCGAGCGCGATGGCGCGCCCGAGGCGGATCGCGCCGCCCGTTACAAGAGCGACCTTGCGGGCCGTTTTGTTGACTTGCTTAATTCCCTGTGGTGTCATGAATTCATCATGGCCGGCCCGGTTCGAAACTGGTTCAAGGTCCGTTTCATCACCGGTTTCTTCGTCACGGTCCCCGCCATCGCCAGCGCATGGCTCCTGTACGTGTTCTGGGACTTCATCGACACGTTTTTCTCCCCCGGCTACGAGCGGGTCTTCGGGCGGCGCATCCCCGGCTTGGGCTTCCTCACCGCCGTGCTGTTCATCCTGTTCATGGGCACCATCGCCACCAACGTTCTGGGCCGGCGCATCCTGGCCCGCGTCGAACTGTTGTTCATCCGCGTGCCCATCTTCCGCAGCATCTACCCGTCCATCAAGCAGCTGATCGAGTCCTTCTCGCCCGAGAAGCGCCAGTCCTTCAAGGCCGTCGTCCTGGCCGAGCACCCCCGCGAGGGCGAGTTCGTCTTCGGCTTCGTCACCTCCGAGGTCCTCGTGGAGACGCCCGGCCGCAAGCGAGAGATGGTGACCGTCTTCGTCCCGACCAACAACCTCTACCTGGGCGACGTCATCATGGTGCCGCGGCAGGACGTCATCTCCACCGGGCTCACGGTCGAGGAGGGCATTCGCATCATCCTCTCGGCCGGCACCGCCACCCCCTCCCGGCTGCCGCGCGAGCGGCTCTGATCACAGCCCCCGCGGGTCAGATCACAGCCCCCGCGGGTCAGATCTAGGGCGTCCACGTCCGTAGCCACCGCCCCACCGCCTCGCTCAGCGGGAACAGCTTGCCGAAGAAGAAGTGCTCAGCGCCCTCGATGATCTGCGCCCTGGTGCCGAGCCGCATCCCCAGCCGCTCGAGCGCCTCCGCGGGGCAGTACTGGTCTCGGCTGCCCGACACCAGCAGCGTATGCGAGGGCGCGTGGCCGAGGAAGTCCAGATCGTACATCCCGAGGGGGGGCGCCAGCAGGGCCAGCGCGGGCAGGGCAGGCATGGCCGCCGCGACACGCGCGGCTACCCAGGCGCCGAAGGAGTAACCCGCGAGGCCTATCGGGCTCTCCGCGGGCAGCCGCCCGCAGAGCGCCGCGAGCGCCGCGGCCACGTCGTCCTGCTCGCCCTCGCCGCCTGCATGGACGCCGCTCGATGCTCCCACTCCGCGAAAATTGAAGCGGAGGGTCGCCATGCCCACGCCTTGGGCAAGTTCGGCGACGCGGACCACTACGGGATTGTCCATGTCGCCCCCGTAGAGGGGGTGGGGGTGGCAGACCACCAAGCCGGCCTTGGGGCTCTCCGGTAGGGCTACGAGGGCCTCAAGCCGCAGACCGCCCCGGACGTCAAGCGCTAGAGGTGTTTCCACCTCCCGACCTTAGAGTGGTAGGGGCAAATATTCAAGGGTGGATAGCCGTCCAAGGCGTGGAGGTATACTGCCGACTATGTGGAGTATGAGCTGTGCTTGGGTACGTCCCCGCCTCGAGCGGCACATTGATGGTGCCCTGGGGGGCCGTTCCGGGCGCTTCGTGGTGGGTCATCTTGAGCGCTGCGCCGGTTGCCGGGCCGCCTCAGAGGACCTGGGCCGGCTGAAGGCGTTCGTGCGACATGCGAGCCCCCAGGCGGTCGAGCCCGACTGGTCGGGCTTCTGGGTCACCGTGCGGGCGCGCATCATGAGCGAAGAGCCCCGTCCGGTGCGCGAATCGTGGTGGTTCCCCTTCTGGAAGCCTGTCTGGGGGCATCCGCGGCTGGCATTCGGCGCGGCGCTCCTGGCGGTCCTCGTCACCGCGTTTACCTTCTGGGCCGCCGACGACGCCGCGTATGCCTCGCCGGTGCACGTGCAGGACGTCTCGGCCGACGACCCGGAGCGGAGCGTGATGGTCTACTCGAGTCGCGCCCACGGCGTCACCGTCATCTGGGTTTTCGGCTCCAACGACACCTATGACCCGGAAGGCGACGCGCCTTGAGGGACCTACTCGCCTAGGTTCTTGAGGCGCTCCCGGGCGAGGGGCGCCTCCTCCGACTGCGGGAAGTTGTCCACCAGGTACTGCAGCCTCGCCTGCGCCACCTTCACCTGCTTGAGCTCGACCAGGGCCAGCGCCTCCTTGTAGAGCGCGGTCGGCACTTGACGCCCCCGAGGATAGTTCACGAAGACCTTGCGGAACTCCTGGACCGACTGCTCGAAGGCCTCCCGCGCCTTCTCCGCCTGCCCGGCCGAGGCCGCGGCGCGCCCCATGCTGAAGTAGGCCTCGCCGATCCAGTACTGAGCGCCGTCGGCTTGGGACGCGTCCGGGTGGCGCCGGACGAACTCCCGGAACTCCGCGATGGCGAGCGTGTAGTTGCCCTTGGTGAAGTCCAGGTAGGCTGCCTTATAGCCCTCCTCGGCCGTGCCGTCACCCGGCGAGCGGGCCCCGCCCGAGGGCGAGGGGGCGGGAGCGGGCGAGGGTGTCGGGCGCCCGCTCGGTCCGGCGCCCTGCGGGCGGTTCTGGCCGTCGAGCCGCTGGGCCAGCTCGTCGAGGCGTACGGAGAGACGATTCATCTCGGCCGTGAGGCCGTCGATCCGGGCGTTCATCGCCGACAGCTGACGCGCGCTCTCTCCCGATTGCTCGCGGGTGCGTCGCTCGAGCTGGCTCAGCACGGTCTCGGTCTCGCCGCGGCTCCTGTGCACGGCCAGGTTCAGGCCGTCGAGGTCCTTCCGGATGTGCGCCAGGTCCTGCTGGACAGCCTCGTCCGCGCCGCTGGCGCAGCCGGCGGCCGCGAGGGCGGCGGAAAAGACCAAGGGGAGCCAGAGGCTCCCCTTGGTCACCGCGGACTGCATCACCACCGACCCTGTGACGCTAACGGGTCTTTGTCAGGAAGTTGTCGCGCCGGTTCTTGCCCCAGCAGGCCTCGGTCTTCTCCGTGCACACCGGCCGCTCCTTGCCGTAGGAGATGATCGTGATGCGGCTGGCC
>DASYVT010000082.1 GCA_035936835.1 Candidatus Methylomirabilota bacterium
CTTCCTCCTGGGCCGCGCGCCGATGCCGGGGTTCCGCTGGTCCGATCTTGTCGGGAAGACCGTCATCGGGTTCGCCGAGGCGCCCACACCGTGGCAGTGCATGCTGACCGTGCTGCGGCGGAACGGCGTGGATCCGGCCGCCGTGCGCATCGAGCGTGAGCGCCACGTGCCGGAGGCGCTCGCGGCCTTCCGCGACGGGCACGGCGACTTCCTCGAGCAGACGCAGCCGATCGTCGAGCAGATGCTCGCAAGCGGCGAGGCCCACCTGGTCGCGTCCATGGGCGAGGCGACGGGGCCGGTGCCGTTCACCTCCTACATGACGACGCCCGACTTTCTCCGCCGTGAGCCCGACACCGTGCTCCGTTTTACGCGGGCGCTCTACCGCACACAGCGCTGGCTCGCGGGTCACGACGCCAAGGCCATTGCGGAGGTCATCGCGCCGGACTTCCCGAACATCGAGCGTGTGATCCTGGAGCGCGCCGTCGATCGTTTCTCGAGGCAGGGCACGTGGGCGCGTGACCCTATCCTGAGACAGCCCGGCTTCGACTACCTCCAGGAGATCCTTCAGACGGGCGGCTTCATCAGGAAGAGCCACCGCTACGAGGATCTCGTGGACACCTCGATCGCCGAACGGGCCGTCAGGGAGATGGAGGTGCGGCCCTGATCCTACCGACGCCACAGCTCTGGGCGGCCTGTCTGGCTGAGGCAGTTGGAGTCAGGTCTTGCAATCCAACATCAGGGCTCGGCAGATGATGGCTCGCTGCGGCGAAGTCCGGAGGGAAATGTAGGAATGCAAGACCTGACCCCGTGCTGAAGCCGTTGGGCGCGCTCTGAGGAGCGGTCCCGCTATTCGATGACCCGGTCGGCGCGCGCGAGCAGCGACTGCGGCACGGTGAGATTCAGCGTCCGCGCTGTCCTCAGGTTGAGAACCAGCTCAAACCGCGTCGGCTGCTCGATCGGGAGGTCGGCGGGCTTGGCGCCCTTCAGAATCTTGTCGACGTGTGAGACCGATTGCCGCACGATGTCGTCGATGTTGGGGCCATAGGAAAGGAGCGCACCGTTCTGGACCCATGCCCCCCAGCCCGTGGCGATCGGTATCCTGTTCTTCGCCGCGAAATCCAGAATCTGGCTCTGGCGAAGGATCATCAGGCGCGATGTCACCACGATGATGGCTTCCGCGCGGTCCCGCGTCGCCATCGCGAGGGCTCCCTCGAAGTCGTCGAGCTTGCGCACTTCGATCGACTGAAGGCGAATCCCAAGGCGTGAAGCGGCCGCCTGCGTGTCCTTGAAGTCCGGATCGGGGTGATCTGGATTCCACACGACCGCGACCCGTGAGACCCGCGGCATCACCTCGCGCAGGAATTCGAGCCTCTTGCCGGCCAGCTCGGAGAGAAGAAAGGTGAACCCGGTTAAGTTGCCGCCGGGATGCGCGAGGCTCGGCACGATACCGGCGCGAACCGGATCCAGACTCATCATCCCCACGATGGGTATGGTCGGTGTGGCGTTCTTGGCGAAGGGCACCACATCGCCGCCGACTGCGTAAATGAGGTCTGGCCGGAGCTGCACCAGATCTTCCGCGAGTGCCTTCAGACGCTCGGGCTTGCCCTCGGCATAGCGGAACTCGAGGGTGAGATTGCGGCCTTCGACGTAGCCGGCGGCTCGCAACGCTTCCCTGAAAACCGGCACATTGGGATCCGCGGTGGGTGAGCTGAAGAGGAGAACACCCACGCGATAGGTACGCGCTTGTGGCTGGCCGTGCACGTTGAGCGTCGTGATCGATAGGCAGACGGCGGTCAGGGCGGCTGCGAGAGCGATAGTCTTCGTCCGGCGTGGCGTCATGCGATCACCATAGCAGTTGGGGTCAGGTCTTGCAATCCAACATCAGGGCTCGGCAGATGATGGCTCGCTGCGGCGAAGTCCGGCGGGAAATGTAGGAATGCAAGACCTGACCCCGCTACTTCCGCGCCCACGTCTCGAGGCACGTGAGGGCGTCGGCGCGTCCGAGGGCGAGCAGGCGCGTCATCGCGTCGCGGTCGAAGTCGAGCGGCCGGAGCAGCATCGGTGCCGACGGTGTCAAGAGCTGCACGTCCACGTTGGGAGCGCGAAGGCGAGCCAGCTCCGTATCGCGGCGGATCTGGTGGACCATGACCAGTTCGAAGCTCGCCTCGAGCGCCCGGCGCATCGTCGTGGGCTCGGGGCTCCGCTCGGCCTGCGCGTAGCTCAGCACGACGACGGCGCGGCCCAGCGTCGGGTCCGCCTCGAGCGCCTCGAGCACCGGCGCGCGGCCGGTCAGCCCACCGTCCACCAGCAGCGCCCCATCCACCTCCACCGGCGGAAAGAGGCCGGGCACGGCCGAGGCCGCCATGAGCGCGTCCACCGTAACCGTACGGTTGTCGAAGATGCGCTTCTCGCCACGAACGAGATCGGTGGCGGTAACGACCAGGCGGATGGGAGAGTCGCGAAGACGGTCGAGATCGACCGAGGCGGCGATCAGATCCCGCAGGGGCGCCGGATCGAAGAGCGCGCTGGTCTCGTTCAGGACGAGCAGGGTGAGCCAGCCGGGCAGAAAGCCCGCGAAGATTACCGGCCCGCGCAGCGTGTAGACCTGCTCGCGCGTCACCGTGCGCCACATCGCCTCGAGCCGATCGGCCCGGCCGCTGGCGATCATGGCTGCATTGAGCGCGCCGGCGGAAGAGCCAGCGACGAGCCGGATGGGCAGCCCGCGCTCGACCAAGGCGGCGGCGACGCCGGCCTCGTAGGCGCCCTTGGCGCCGCCGCCCGAGAGCACCAGGGCCATGGGCGCGTCAGGCGGCACGCCGGACGCTCTGCATGACGCGCGGGCAGGCGCGGGCGCCATCATGATCGCGAGCGCGACGAGGGTGGCGACCGCCCGCGCGCCGTGGTGCCGATCTCTCACGCTTTCGGCTTCCAGTCTTTGAAGCGCTCGCGCAGGACCTTCTTGTCGAACTTGCCGACGGAGGTCTTGGGCACGGCGTCGATGAAGACGACCTCGTCGGGCAGCCACCACTTGGCCACACGCGGCGTGAGGTGCTCGAGGATCTCCTTCTCGCTCAGCTTGTCCTTGAACT
>DASYVT010000083.1 GCA_035936835.1 Candidatus Methylomirabilota bacterium
GGAGCTGTACGACCCCGGCACGGGCAGCTGGAGCGCGACCGGCAGCATGACGACGGCTCGCGTATTCCACAGCGCGACGCTCCTCCCATCCGGCACGGTGCTCGTCGCCGGCGGTTTCAACGGCCCGGTTCTGGCCTCAGCGGAGCTCTACGACCCCGGCACGGGCAGCTGGAGCGCGACCGGCAGCATGACCACGGCTCGCTACGCCCACACCGCGACGCTGCTCCTATCCGGCACGGTGCTCGTCGCCGGCGGTTCCGGCGGCGCGTCTCTGGCCTCAGCGGAGCTCTATACGTTCATTCTTCCCGGGTGTGACACCAACGGCAACGGCAATGACAACGGCAACTGCAATCAGTAGGCAGGCTTGACGCTCGGGCCCGGAGTGGCTCTGCTTCTCAACCCCTCCGGCCCGAGACGAGCGCTCTTCGGCATTCCGACCAATCGTTCGTAGTCGCTCGCGACGGCAGCGAGCTCCTCGGCCTCGTAGTCAAAGTTGGGCATCGGCTGCGAAGGCCCTCAGGTGCTCGAACTTGCGTGAACGTGTGATCTCCACGTCGCGCTGGACCAACTGCTCGATTTCTTATAGGCACTCCGCAAGTCGCAGGTCCTCCTGGCTACCCGATGCCTCGAAGAGCTCAGGTGGCGCATTTCGAAACGCCTTATCTCCTATCCCGTCAGAGCCCCGTCGGGAAGGGAGATAGGGCGTTAGGACATGGCCGAAAGCCGGACGCCACGTGACTACACAGCATCGGAGGGGGGCGGACTAGCGCGATGATCCGTGACGAGCCCTGCAGCGCTGATCGTCTACCTGGCAGATGTCGCGGCGGGGGCTCGGCGCCGTGGCTGCTCACGCCTTGATAGACGCGCTCGCGT
Organism: Candidatus Methylomirabilota bacterium; assembly: GCA_035936835.1. Lineage (NCBI taxonomy): Bacteria > Methylomirabilota (SeqCode) > Candidatus Methylomirabilota bacterium. The sequence continues at coordinate 874 of DASYVT010000083.1, forward strand.
GTCAGCGGAATGTCGCAGATTGGAAAGGTCGGGCCCAATGATCGGCGTGCGTGGTGGGCTCATTGGGGTGCGATTACGGCGAGGTAGAGCGCGAGCCGCCACCGCGGCCGCGGTACCCTACGGGAGCGATGACCGCCAAGCCCGACCTTGCCGAGCACTTTCGCCGCCTCGAGGCGGAGCTCGTGAGCGCGGACGTTTGGCGGTCGCGGGAGGCGCTCGAGGCGCGCATGACCCCGGACTTCGTCGAGTTCGCCGCTGCCGGCCGCGTGTACGACCGGGCGGCGCTCGTCGCGGCACTCCTCGGCAAGGAACCGGGAGCGCGGCGGGTCGAGGACTTCACCGTCCGAGAGCTGGCGCCGACGATAGCCCTCGTGACGTACCGCTCCGTGATCGACCGGCCCTCCGGCGATCCGCCTTCTATTTCCCTGCGCTCCTCGATCTGGCGCCTCGAGGACGGGCGCTGGCGGATGACATTCCACCACTGGACGCCGGCCGGCTGACCTCCGGCTTGGCCTATCGGCCTCGATCTTTCAGCCGGGGCTTGGCCTGTTGCGTGAGGGGGGGGGGTCAACGCGCTCCGCGTGGATCACGCGGCTTGCGCAATGTCTCGTGCCGCCCATTTCCTCGGTCGTTCCACGAAACTCCTCCAGCGGGGAAGGCGCTTCGTGCAAATGGATGTGGGCGTCGCCGACTCCGCACTCGTGACGTCGGAATCAGTCGCGTTCCAAGACCTGCGATAACCACTGCAGCGCCACCTGATAGCGCTCGCGGGCTCGCCCACCGTGGTTCCCGGCGTTCTCTCTGGCCTCGTGTGTGATACCGGCCTCGTGAAGGTGGTGACTCAGCAGCCCGTGACCCCAGTGCAGGTTGTAGTCGTCGTTGGAGCCGGCATCCAGCAGGATGCCCGACAGTTTCCGGAGATTACTCAGACGGTCGTGGCAGCTGACGACGGTCAAAGCTCAGCCAGCGGTCCCAGACCTATCCCCGTCGTCGACGGATGGCGGCGCGCGGATCGACGTGTACCACAGCGCAGACGTCCGACTTTGCGGCGTTTCGTAGGGCCTTAGTCATACACACGACGGGGCTCTGACGGGATAGGAGATCAGGCGCCGCGAAATGCGTCACCAGCCGCCCAACGTGGAAGGAACGCGAGCGCGAGCAGCAGGCCGCCGACAAGCTCGACCCCGGCGGAGATCGCCGCCCACAAGGGCACGGGGCGCAGCCCCCATCCGGGCGATCCCGCCGGTCCAGCCCGCGAAGCCCCGGCCGCCCCACCAACCCAGGACCTTCTGGGCCCCGTGCGCGGCGAAGGTGAGCCCAATCGCGAGCCGCACGATCAAGATGCCGACGTCGGTTGCCGTCACGCTCATGCCACCCGTCCCGGAGTCATGAAGCAGTTATCGCGGGATAGACGCATTGCCGCCAATTGTGACGGGCTTTCCATTGACCTTGGTGTCCGTTTGGATGTTCCCCGCGTGGTCGGTACAACCAGCGTCTTGCCGCTCGCGCTCGGTGCGGGTTCCTGCCGTGAGATCCGGTTGACGAGCCGTCCCCCTCGATCTTCGCCTCGTCGCTAAGCACCGGGGTTCTCCGTGAAGGCCTCGAACCGT
>DASYVT010000084.1 GCA_035936835.1 Candidatus Methylomirabilota bacterium
AGATCAAGCAGATGTGGCGCGACGGGCGGTGTGTCACCATGGGCTGGCTCTCGGTGTCCCATGGGTTCACCGCGGAGGTGATGGCCCGCCAGGGTTTCGACGCCTTGGTTATCGACATGCAGCACGGGACCACCGACATGAGCGATCTCTGGCCGATGCTGCAGGCGATCTCGCAGACCGACACGGTGCCGGTAGTGCGGGTGGCGTGGAACGACCCGGCGCCCATCATGAAGGCGCTGGACCTGGGCGCCTACGGCATCCTCGTGCCCTTGATCAATACCGCGGCGGACGCGGCGAAGGCGGTGGCCGCCTGCCGCTATCCGCCGGTGGGCATGCGCTCGTCCGGGCCGGTGCGCGCCGTGCACTACGGCGGCGCCGACTACGTGGCCAAGGCGAACGACGAGATCGTCGTCATGGCCATGATCGAGACGAAGGAAGGGCTCGCCAACCTGGACGCCATCTGCGCCACGCCGGGGCTCGACGCCGTCTACATCGGTCCCGCCGACCTGTCGTTCGCGCTGGGCATGCCGCCCGGCCCCGACAAGACCGACCCGGTGCACATGGCCACGTGCGACAAGATCCGCGATACGGCGCACAAGCACGGCATCAAGGCGTGCATGCACTGCGCGAGCGCGGCCTTCGCGGCCGGCGCGGTGAAGCGCGGGTTCGACCTCATCATGCTCACGTCGGATCTGGCGTCGATGATCGCCGGGGTCCGCCGTCAGCTCGATGAGTTCAAGGCTCTGGTGTGAGCTCGGCGGCATGTGGAGGTTCGCCGTCGCCCAACCGCCGTGGTCATCGCTGACGAGGTGCGGGATCCTCAGACCCCGGAGGTCCGGACGACGGTCAACGGCGAACAGCGACAGCGCGGGACGCCGGCCGGCGTCGCTCACGGTATGAAGCCGCCGCGCTATCTCGAGCCGGGCGATGTCGTCGAGATGGGCGTCACCGGGCTCGGCGTGCAGAAGAGCAGCGTCGTCGATCGATAAAGCGCCCGCAGCCTCGAGCCGCACGACAAAAGGGGAGCAGACATGGCAAAGACCGTGGCGGACGTTCTCTGGGAGATGCTGGAGGGAGCCGGTGTCAAGCGCTGCTATGGCATCGTCGGCGATGCGCTCAATCCGGTCATCGAGGCCCTCCATCGCAATGCCGGGATCGAGTTCATCCATGTCCGCCACGAAGAGTACGGTGTCTTCGCCGCGGTGGCCGAGGCCTCCTTCACCGGCAATCCGGTGGCGGTGTGCGGAACGGCAGGTCCGGGCGTCACCCATCTGATCAATGGGCTGATGGATGCGCGGAAAGAGGGTGTGCCGATCATCGCGATCGCCGGCGACGTCGAGACGAGCCTGATGGACACCTCGGCCCTCGAGGAGCTCAATCCGTACAAGTTCTTCGACGTGGCTTCCCTCTACACCGGACGGCTCGTCAACCCGGAGCAGGTGCGGCCCATCGTCAATACGGCCATTCTCACCGCCCTGGTCGACAGGGGGCCCACGGTGATCTCCCTCCCCGGCGACATCGCCTCCGCCGCCGCGCCCGTCGACTCGTACGAGATGGCGCGCCCCGCGCCGCCGCTCTACCGCCCCTCGGACGCGGATCTCGACAAGCTGGCCGGGATGATCAACAAGGCGGGCAGCGTCGCGATCTTCGGGGGCGACGGGTGCCGGGACGCCCGCGACGAAGTGATCCAGCTCGCCCAGAAGCTCCAGGCGCCCGTGGGCTATGCCTTTCGCGGCAAGCAATGGCTCGAGCACGACAACCCCTACGCCGTCGGGATGACGGGACTTCTCGGATACGGCGGCGCCTACAATGCCATTCACGGCGCCGATCTGCTCCTCCTCCTGGGCACCGACTTCCCGTTCCCGGAGTTTCTCCCCAAGAAGAACGTCAGCAAGGTCCAGGTCGACAAGAACCCGAAGCATATCGGCCGGCGCACGGCCGTCGATCTCGGCCTCGTCGGCGACGTCAAGGCGACGGTTGCGGCGCTGCTGACTAAGGTCAACGACAAGACGGACAGGCGCTTCCTGGACAAGCACCTCGCGGAGACGCGGGAGTTTCACGAGCTGCTCCAGCACTATGTGGACAAAGGCCCAGGCATCAAGCCCATACGCCCGGAGTTTCTGGCGGCAACGCTGAGCGCGCTGGCCGACCCGGACGCCATGTTCTTCGCGGACACGGGCACGCCGTGCATCTGGCTCGCCCGACACATCCAGGGCGGGCCGAACCGCCGCCTCTTCGGCTCTTTCTCCTGGGCCTCGATGGCGAACGCCGCCCCCAATGCGTTCGGCGCACAGCTGGCATTCCCCGGCCGGCAGTCGATCGCGCTGTGCGGAGACGGCGGCTTCACGATGCTGGGCCTGGGCGACCTGCTGACCCAGGTGCAGCGAAAGACGCCGGTGATCCAGGTCATCTTCAACAATGAGTCGCTCGACTTCGTCAAGATCGAGATGCAGGAGGCCGGCCTCGTGCCCTTCGGCGTGGACTTCAAGAACCCGAACTTCGCCAAGGTGGCGGAGGCGATGGGCGCGAAGGGCATCCGCATCGAGGAGCCGGGCGATGTCAAGGCGGGTCTCGCGGAGGCCCTCGCCCACCGCAGCGGGCCGGTCGTCGTCGACGCGGTCGTCGATCCGCTCGCGCTCTCGAGGCCGTCGCATGTTCCCTTCCATGCCGTGAAGGGCTTCACGCTCAGCTTCGCGAAGCAGGTGCTCAGCGGTCAGATGGACACGGTGATCAAGACGATAGCGCGCAATACCGGGCTGGTCTGACCGACCTTCGAGCTTCATGCGCCGCGTCCTCGCCATCCTCGGCCTGATCGTGGCGCCCGGCAGCGCGCGCGACGCACTCCATCGCATCGTCACTGATTGCCTGGACACAGGTGATCTCCGCTAGTGCGGACGCTACCCGGATCCGCAGGCGGGAGAGTAGATAACATAAAGCGCATTCTCAGTCATGGCCCACCTTGACCGAGGGTCTTCCCCAGGGGTCTGCCGTGTCAGGTGCGCGAGACTCGGCACGAGCCCGCTCCCCCCCGGATCCGCGGCGATCGCCATCACGATAGGAATGGTCGAGGTCCCCCGCATGGCGGCCCGGATCGCAACTCTCGCGTCGGCAACGATGACATCCGCAGTGAGACACGATCCAGGGGTATGTCAGCGGCGTGCGTGTTCGCGGACGCAGCGGGCGGGATCGGCCTCGCTCAGCACGGGCGCCGGCGTGCCCGTATGGAGGGAATCCGCCAGGAGCTTGCCGGCCATGGGCCCGCGCCCGAAGCCCGACGAAGCCAGCCCGCTCACGATCCAGAGATCCTTCCGTGCCGGGATGCCGCCGATGAGCGGCTTGCCGTCGAGCGGGAAGGGCATGAGCCCCGCCCAGGTCCGCGCGATCGGCAGCGCGGCCAGGAACGGCAACACCGAGATCGCGTGGCCGCGGTTCACCTCGATGCCCGCCAGATTCTGTGTCGTCTCCCAGCCGATCAGCTCCCGATCGCCGCCGAAGATGATCTCGCCGTTTCGTCGCTGCCGACCGTAGAGGTGGCGGGTCACGCGCGCTCCATCGCGATGCGTGAGATCGGGCGGAGCGCCGCCCCGATCACGGTGCCAGGCCAGCGCGGACTCCGCCGCGGAGATGGTCTGGAAGACGCGCCCCGGCTCGGGTGCGGTCGCCCACATCTGGCCGCGGACGGGGACGATCGGGATGTCCAGGTCGAGCATCGCGCCGATTCGACCGCACCAGGCGCCGGCGGCGATCACCACCGCTCCCGCCACCACGTCGCCCTGCGCGGTGCGGACCGCGTAGCCCGCCGCCGGGCGCGGCGTGATCCCCGTCACCTCGTGATGCGTGAGAACGCGCGCTCCCCGGCGCTCGGCGAGGGCGGCGAAGGCCCGCGTGGCCTTGCCGGGGTCGGCCTGCGAGCGGAGCGGTGAATACATGGCCCCGAGGAGCGCCGGTGAGAGCGCGGGCTCCAGACTCCGGGCCTCGCGGATCGTCAGCAGCTCGACCGCGTGGCCGCGCGCGCGAAGCGCGGCCACGCGGTCGCGCGTGAAGTCGTACTGCTCGGGCGTGTGAATCGCCTGGAGCGCGCCCGAGCGCCGGAACTCGATGTCCTCGCCGAGGTCGGTCTGCACCGTCTCGAAAAGCTCGACGCTGCCCGCGGTGAGGTGTGTCTGGAGATCCCGCGTCTCGCCCCAGCCGACCGAATCGATGGCCCCCGCGTTCACCCCGGAGGCGCCCGACGCGATCTCGCCACGGTCGAGCACGACGACGCGGCGGCCCCGGGCGGCGAGGTGATACGCGGCGGAGGCGCCGGCGATGCCGCCACCGATGATGAGGACGTCCGTCTCGATCGTCACGGAAGGCCATCCCGGGTTCGCCGGCCCATCGCGATCACTCCGGCAACGGCTTGCCCTTCGTCTCCGGTCCGGCGAACGGTGTGACGATGAGCCCAAAGACGTAGACCAGAGAAATGATCGAGGCGGCGCGCCCGATGCCGCCGAACATCGTAGTGACCGCGCCGGCCACGAGCGGCCCGGCCGCCGCCAGATAGCGCGCGCTGTTGAACACCACCGAGATCGCCGATCCCCTGACCGCCGTCGGGAACAGCTCCGGCAGGTAGATCGGCATCCACGAGAACTGTCCGGCCGTGAAGAAGCCGTTCAGCATCACGGCGAGCAGGAACAGCGCGGGATCGCGGACGAGAAGGAACGGCACCCAGACGGCCGGCAAGGACCCCAGGTAGTACACCCAGATCGCGGGCTTGCGGCCCCACGTGTCGGCCAGCACGCCGAACACCAGGTAGCCGGCGATCGCCCCAAGCCCCGAGGCGATCCCCGCCAGCGAGATCCAGTCGCGCGCATTGCGGCCCGCCGCGGCCGCGATCTGGCCCGCGTACTGCGGGATCCACGTCGACGCGCCCCAGTACCCGATGATGGTGGTCAGCGACATCGCGAGCAGCGGCACCAGCCTCCGCCGCAGCGCGGGGTTCGCCACGAGGCGAATGACCGTCAGCTGGAGCAGCGCCCGGTCCTCGGCCGCCACCGCCTGGCCACTGGCCGCCCGCGCCACCGCCGCCCGTCGTCGATCGTCCGCGGCGCGCCACAGCGCGGGATCCTGCAATCCCCGCCGGATGTACAGGATGAGGAATGCGGGGACGACGCCGATCAAGAACATGTGCCGCCACGACGCCGGGCCCAGCGGCGCGACGACCAGCCAGATGGCGGAGGCGAGCAGGATCCCGACGCCGTAGGCGGATTGCAGCGCCGCGGCCGCGCGCCCGCGGACCGCGGCCGGCCACATCTCGCACACCATGGCCGCCCCCGGGCCCCACTCGCCGCCGAGCCCGAGGCCGGTCAGGAAGCGGAAGAGGACGAGCATCCAATAGGCCTCGGAGAGCGCGGTCAGGCCGGTGAAGAGCGCGTAGCAGAGGATCGAGAGCATGAGCGTCCGCTTGCGACCGATGTAGTCCGCCAGGACACCGCAGATCACACCGCCGGTCGCCCAGCCCATGAGCGTCGCGGCGACCAGGCCACCGAAGTACGCGGGAGCGTCGGCGATCTGATCGGGCGGGAGCACCTGGCGCACGGCGATCGCGCCGACGAGAACGAGGACGAAGTTCTCGTAGCCGTCGAACAACCAGCCGAGCGCCGCCGCGATGAGCGCCTTCCACTTCGTGGAGTCGGCGGCTGGCCTCATGACGGCGTGCACACGACCGGATACTTAGCAGCGCGTCGCCTCGTGTGTCAAGGCCCGACGGGCCGGCCCGGATCACACGTGTTACGCGATCGCGATCTTGCGTGAGCGTAGATGGGATGAAGCGGCTGACCCCCCACTCGACGTGGTGGCATAGACTGCCCCACAGAGATCACGCGCTCAAGGGCGCAAGGAGAAGGGGGCCAGCCATGGACCATATTGGCATTGACGTGCACAAGAAGGAAAGTCAGATCTGCATCCTGGCCGAGGGGGGCGAGCTGCTCGAGCAGCGGATCCGCACCGAGCCCGAACGCTTCGCCGCTGTGCTCGGCGCGCGGCGCCGGGGGCGGATCGTGCTCGAGACGTCGACCGAGAGTGAATGGGT
>DASYVT010000085.1 GCA_035936835.1 Candidatus Methylomirabilota bacterium
AGGCGCGCGCCGGGCAGTTCGACCCAGCCGGCGCCGTGGCGGAGGTCGGCCTGGTGTTGCTCGCGAGCGCCTTCCAGGTGGGCGGTCAGGGCGGCCTTGACCGCGGCCGGCAGCATCGTCACCCGGTCCTTGTGGCCCTTGAAACCGTGCTCATACCCGCCACTCCTTCTTGTTCGTGCGGTTCGAAGATAGTCGACCGCCGGGGAGCGTACAAGAGAAATCCAGCCACCATCGTGCACCTCCGCTTCGCCGCCCGCTCCTCCCCTACCGCTTGAGCATCGGCTCCACGTGGGGCCAGAGGTGGTCAACGACGATACGGTAGCCTTCCGCCGTGGGGTGGATACCGTCGGGCTGGTTGAGGCGCGGGTTGCCGGCGACGCCGTCGAGGAGAAAGGGCAGGAACGCCGCCTTGTGCGCGCGCGCGACGTCGGCGTAGAGGCGGCGGAAGTCCGCCGCGTAGCGCGCGCCGTAATTGGGCGGCACTTCCATTCCCGCCACGAGCACTCGCGCGCCCGCCTTCTGGAAGCGCGCCACGATGGCGTCGAGGTTGGCGCGGACGGAGGCGAGATCTTGTCCGCGCAGCGCGTCGTTGGCGCCGATCGCGACGATCACGATATCGGGCTTGTTCTTGAGCGCCCAGTCCACCCGCCTGAGGCCGCCCGCCGTCGTGTCGCCCGAGGCGCCGGCGTTGACCACGCGGTAGTCATAACCCTCGGCGCGGAGCCGGGCCTGGAGCCGCGCTGGATATGAATCCTCGGGCGTGACGCCGAGCCCCGCCGTCAGGCTGTCGCCGAATGCGACGATGACCCGCTCCGCTGCCGCCCCGGCCGGCTGCGCAAGAGCGAGGGCGGCGAGGAGGGCGGCGAGGAGGGTTCGCATCACGCTAGTGTAGTATGGATCGCGTCATGATCAGCGTCCGCGGCCTTGGCATGCGTCTCGAGAGCGGCGGCCGCCCGGTGGACGTGCTCACCGAGGTCTCCCTGGAGGTGCCGGCCCGTCAATTCGTCGCCGTGGCGGGACCCTCCGGCAGCGGCAAGTCCACGCTGCTCGGCCTGATCGCGGGCCTCGACCGTCCCACGACCGGGCGGATCGTGGTGAACGGGGTCGAGCTGACGGGCCTCGGCGAGGACGCCCTCGCGCGCTTCCGCCGCGACACCATCGGCTACGTCTTCCAATCCTTCCACCTGATCCCAACACTGACGGCGCTCGAGAACGTCGCGGTGCCGCTCGAGTTGGCGGCAGATCCTGACGCGCTCGAGCGGGCGCAAGCGCTCTTGAGAGAGGTGGGCCTCGAAGACCGCGCGCACCACTACCCCGTGCAACTCTCGGGAGGCGAGCAGCAGCGCGTGGCCGTGGCGCGCGCCGTCGCGCGGCGCCCGACGCTCCTCCTCGCCGACGAGCCGACGGGCAACCTCGACTCGGCCACGGGCAAGCAGATCATCGATCTCCTGGTCGCGCTGAATCGCAACCTCGGCAGCACGCTGGTCCTGGTGACCCACGATCCGGCGCTGGCCGCGCTCGCCGGCCGCGTGATCACGCTCCGCGACGGGCGCATCGTGAGCGACGAAATGACCAATGGCGGCCCGGCCTAACCTCGACTTCGTGTTGACGCTCGCGTGGCGGGAGACGCGCGGCGCGGGGCGGCACTTCGCCTATCTCATCGCCTGCATCACGCTCGGCGTGGGCGCCCTCGTCGCCGTCGGCAGCTTCGCCTCGAGCCTCGAGCGCACCGTCGGCCGCTCGGCGCGCGCGCTCATGGGCGGCGACGTCGAGATCCGCAGCACCCAGCCGCTATCGCCCGCCGGGCAAGCCGTCGTGGCGGAGATGGCGCGCGGCGGTGTCGAGGTCCTTCCCGTCCAGGAGATGGTCGCGATGTCGGCGGCCGGCGGGCGGAGCCAGATCGTCGAGCTCAAGACCGTCGCCCCGGGTTATCCGTTCTACGGCGAGCTCGTCACCGAGCCCGCCGCGCCGCTCGGGAGCCTCGTTGGCAAGGGCCGCGCGCTCGTCCACCCCTCGCTGCTCCAAAAGCTCGGGGCCTCGGTCGGCGACCACATGAAGATCGGCGAGGCCGACTTCGTCATCAGCGGCGTCATTCGCCAGGAGCCCGACCGCTCCGTCGGCGTCTTCTCGCTCGGGCCGCGCGTGATGATCGCGCCCGAAGACCTGCCGGGCACAAAGCTGGTGCGCCCGGGCAGCCGAGTGCGCCATCGCGTGCTCTTCCGTGTGCCTGCCGGGACGAGCGCGGAGACGTTCAAGGACGCGCTCGCGGCACGGCTGACCGACACGAACGTGCGGATCACGACGTACGCGCAGGCCCAGCCGGGCGTGCGCCGCTTCTGGAACCAGCTGACGGTCTATCTCGGGCTCACGGGCCTCGTCGCCCTCATGGTGGGCGGCATCGGCGTTGCGACCAGCGTGCGCGCGTTCGTGCGCGGCAAGCTCGACACGATCGCGGTGCTGAAGTGCCTCGGCGCGGGCTGGCGCCAGGTGCTGGCCGCCTATCTCCTCCAGACGGTGCTCCTCGGTCTCGGCGGCAGCCTGCTCGGCGCCGCGCTCGGCACCGCGCTCCAGCTGGCGCTCGTGCCTGCGCTCTCGCCGCTCCTGCCCTTCCCGATCGAGTCATCGGTGTCTCTCGGCTCCGTGCTGGCCGGGCTCGGCATGGGCACGGGGCTCACGCTCCTGTTCGCGCTCTGGCCGTTGCTCGACATCCGCCGCGTGCCGCCCGCGCTCATCCTGCGCCGCGACGTCGAAGCCCGGCTGCCTGGCCGACGCCCATGGCTCGCCGGGCTTCCGATCGCGGCGGGGCTTGCGGCCCTCGCCTTCTGGCAGGCGGGCTCCTTTAAGGTAGGCGGCCTCTTCGTGGGCGGCCTGGCGGGCGCGCTCGCCCTGCTCGGGCTCACCGCGCGGCTCGTCATCGCCGGCGCGAAGCGCCTCCCACGTCTGCGCTCGCTCGCCTGGCGCCAGGCCGTGGCCAATGTCCACCGCCCCGGCTCTCACGCGGGCGTCGTCCTGGTCTCGCTCGGCGTGGCCGTGATGCTGATCGTCGCCGTGGCGCTCCTCGAGCAGAGCCTGCGCGCCGAGCTGGCCGACCGCGGGCCGGAGCGGTCACCTGCATTCTTCTTCATCGACATCCAGCGCGACCAGGTCGCTCCCTTCACGCGCCTCGTGACGGATCTCGCAGGACACACGCCCGAGCTCACGCCCGTCGTCCGCTCGCGGCTTGCCACTATCAACGGCGCCTCCGTCGCCGATGATTCGCGGCAGAAGCACGAGGAGGTCTGGTACCTCTCGCGCGAGTACGTGCTGACCTGGGGCGCCGAGCCGCCCGCGCACAACGTCGTCATCGCCGGCCGCTGGTGGACGGCGGATGAGGCGCGTGGGGAGGCCTTGATCTCCGTCGAAGAGGAGATCGCGAAGAACCTCGGGGTCACGATCGGCGGCACGCTGGGCTTCGACATCCAGGGCGTCACGGTGCAGGCGCGGGTCGTCAATCTCCGCCGCGTGGACTGGCAGACCTTCAACACCAACTTCTTCGTGATCTTCTCGCAGGGCGCGCTCGACGGCGCGCCCTCGACCTGGATCGCGACCGCGCGCGCGGCGCCGGCCGACGAGAGCGCCGTCCAGTCGGCCGTCACCGCGGCCTTCCCGAACGTCACGGCCATTCCCGTGCGCGAGGTGCTCGAGCGCATCGCCGGGGTCCTCGACCAGATCGCCCTCGCGATCCGGCTCCTGGCGGGCGTGAGCATCGCGACGGGTCTCATCGTCACGGCAGGCGCCCTTGGCGTGAGCCGCCACCAGCGGCTCTACCAAAGCGTGATCCTGAAGACGCTCGGCGCCACGCGCGGCGTCGTTGGGCGGGTGTTCGCCATCGAGTACGCGATCTTGGGCGTGGCGGCAGGGCTCTGCGGCTCGCTCCTGGCCGCGGCGCTGGCATGGAGCGTCGGCCACTGGGCGCTCGATATCGGCTGGGCGGGCTCGCCGCTGACCATCGCCGCGGGGGTCGGGGGCGCGATGCTGCTCGCGCTCGGCGTCGGCTTCCTCGGCACCTTCCGGCTCCTCGGCCGGAAGCCTCTCGGCGTCCTCAGAGGCGAATGAGCCCGGCGACGCTGTCGGACCGGCTGCACGCGCTCTTCCCCGAGTCCTCGGGACGGAGCCTCAAGCAGTGGCTCGAATCCGGGCGCGTCGAGGTCAACGGGCGCGTGGCCCGGGACGGGCGCGCGGTCCTGCGCGCAGACGACCGCGTCGAGCTCGGCGGGCGCGGCCGCATCCCCTTCCCGAAGGGTCTCGGCCTCGTGTACCAGGATGACGCGATCGTCGTCGTCGACAAGCCGGCGAGACTCCTCACCATGGCGACCGAGCGCGAGCGCGAGCGCACCGCCTACCGCCTGCTCTGGGACTATCTCCAGGCCGAGCGGCCGCGCGCGCGCCCCTTCATCGTCCACCGCCTCGACCGCGAGACTTCAGGGCTCCTGGTATTCGCCAAGTCCCCGGAAGCCA
>DASYVT010000086.1 GCA_035936835.1 Candidatus Methylomirabilota bacterium
GGCATGTGGGGAACCATCGCCAGGTCCTGCACCACGCCGGGGACGTTCTTGTCCTTGCGAAGGTCCCATCCGCACGGCAGCGAGTTGACGCCGGTCATGTCCTTGCCCGTGAAGACCGCCACCACGCCCGGGTGCGTGAGCGCTCTCGCCGTGTCGATCTTGCGAATTCCGGCATGGGAGTGGGGGCTCCGCACGAAGGCCGCATAGGTCATCCCGGGCAGTTTGAGGTCGTCCACATAGTTGCCCTTGCCGGTGATGAAGCGCGGGTCCTCGCGCCGCTTGATGCTCGCGCCCAGCAGCCTTGCCGTCGCCATGATCGCGCCTCCCTACTTCCCCGCCATCGTCTCGGCGGCGTACTGGATGGCCTTGACGATATTGTGATAGCCCGTGCAGCGGCAAAGGTTGCCCTCGAGCTGGTGACGGATCTGCTCCTCGGTAGGCTTGGGATAGCGCTGGAGGATCTGCGCAGCCGACATGATCATGCCCGGCGTGCAGAAGCCGCACTGCAGCCCGTGCTTCTCCCAGAAGGCATCCTGGATCGGGTGGAGCTTGCCGTCTTTCGCCATGCCCTCGATGGTCCCGATCTGGGCGCCGTCCGCCTGGACGGCCAGCATGGTGCAGGACTTGACCGCCTGGCCGTTCAGATGGATGGCGCAGGCGCCGCACTGGCTGGTGTCGCACCCCACGTGCGTGCCGGTCAACCCGGCCAGCTCGCGGATAAAATGAACGAGGAGCAGCCGCGGCTCGACCTCGTGGGTGTGCTTGACGCCGTTGATCGTAATGCTCACGGACTTTTTCACCACGCCTACCTCCTCAGAGGACTGATTGCGGATCGATGAATGCCGCCTCGCCGTCGAGAGGTCGAGAGGTCGAGGCCGGCCGAAATGCCCCAAAACCTTAGTCCCGGGGCCGGGTGATGTCAAGCCTCGGGCGGCTCCCCCTGGAGGAGCCGGCGGCCGTCGGCCCTCGCCTGGTCAAGGACCTCGCGGGCCGGCAGTCCCTTCTCCTTCGCGATGCGGCGGACCTCGGCGAACTCGGGCGTCGCGGTCACCACCCGCCCGGCGAGCCGCGACACCTTGAAGGGCACGGGACCGTAGGCGGTCGTCACCGTGATGGTCTCCCGGTCGAGGCGCTGGCGCTGGTACGCGGTCCATCGCACGCCGATGGTCGGCGACTCCTCGAAGAGAACACGCGAGAGCTCGGTCACGCGGTCGGGGACGCAGAGGGCCGTCAAGACTATGCCAGGCCGGCTCTTTTTCATCGTGACCGGCGTCAGGTAGACATCGAGGGCGCCCGACTCGAAGAGCCGTTCCATCACGGCCTCCCAGAGCTGCGGCTGCATGTCATCCACTGTCGTTTCGACCTGCACGATGGTTTCGCGCCCGGCGGGTTCTGTCACCCGGCCCAGGAACACGCGGACGAGGTTCGGGGTCTCCAGGTCCATGGTCCCGGCGCCGTAGCCCACCGCCTCCACCGTCATGGCCGGCATCGCCCCGGCCGACGCCGACAGCGTCGTGAGGATCGCCGCGCCCGTCGGCGTCACGAGCTCGCGCCTCACTCCTGTGTCCACTACGGGGAAGCCCTTGAGGAGCTCGGCCGTGCCAGGACCCGGGATGGCCATGCGCCCATGCGCCCCCGTGACGAAGCCTCCGCCCACCGGCAGCGCCGAGCAGTGGACGGCGTCCACGCCGAGGAGATGGAGGCCGACGCACGCGCCCACCACGTCTACGATGGCGTCCACGGCCCCCACGTCGTGGAAGTGGACCTGGTCCACGGTCGTCCCGTGAACGCGAGCCTCAGCGTGCGCGAGCCTGGTGAAAATCCGCCCCGCTCTTTCTTTCACCGACGCGTCGAGCCCGCTCGCCGCGATGAGCTCGAGGATCGCGCCGAGGTTTCTCTCCGGGTGGTGGTGCTCTTCGCGCGGGTGCGCGTGCCCGGTATCCTGATGCGCGTGATCGTGAACGTGGACGTCCACCTTGGTGGCGCGGAAGGCGCCCTTCATCACCTCGCGCCGCTCGAGCGTGAAACCCGGCAGCCGGAGCTTGGCGAGCTCACCCTGGAGCGCCTCGAAGGGTGCCCCCGCATCGACGAGGGCGCCCATGATCATGTCTCCCGCGGCCCCGCTCGGGCAGTCGAAGTAAGCGATGCGCACCGTGTTGTCTCAGCGGACCTTGGAGGCGAGCTTGTTGATCTGGTTGGCTTGGGCGGCAGCGCCGTAGCCGTTGTCTATGTTGACCACCGACACCCCCGGAGCGCACGAGTTGAGCATGGCCAGCAGCGCCGCCACCCCGCCGAAGGAGGCGCCGTAGCCCACGCTGGTCGGTACCGCGATAACCGGGCGGTCCACGAGACCCCCGATCACGCTCGGCAGAGCGCCCTCCATGCCCGCCACGGCGATGATGACATTGGCCTCGTTGAGCCGGTCGAGGTGCGGGACGAGGCGGTGGAGTCCGGCCACGCCGCAATCATAGAGCCGCTCGACGCGGTTGCCCATACTCTCCGCCGTCACGGCGGCCTCCTCGGCCACTGGCAGATCCGACGTGCCGGCGCTCACGACCATGATGAGCCCGACGCCTTCGTGGGCCATCGGCTTGACGACGACCAGCCGCGCCTCCGCGTGAACCGTGCACTCGAGCCCGGCGCCCGTCAGAGCGTCGATCACCGCCGGCTCCGCACGCGTCGCCAGAATGTTGTCGTGGTTTTCGGCGAGGCGCCTGACGATGGCCACCACCTGCTCGGGAGTCTTGCCCTGGCAGAACACGGCCTCCGGCACGCCGTGCCGCAGCGAGCGATGCAGATCCACGCGGGCGAAGCGGAGATCGTCCACGGGCAGATCGCGCAGCCGCGCCAGCGCCTGCTCGGGCTGGAGCGCGCCTCTGGCGACCGCCTCGAGGAGCTGCCTTACTTTTTCTTTATCCATGCCAGTGCCTCGTTCGCGCTGCCGCTCCGGAACCCCTGAAGGTCCAGCGTGACGTAGAGATAGCCCAGCTCGCGGAAGCGCTTCACGATCGCCTCGTGCCGCCCGTCCTCGAAGAGCCGCCCCATCTCTTCCGGCGGCAACTCGAGGCGCGCCAGCCTGTCGTGGTGCCGGACACGGAACTGTCTGAAGCCCAAGCTCCTGACAAACGTCTCCGCGGCGTCGATGAGCCTGAGCTTCTCGGGGGTGATGGCTTCACCGTACTGGAAGCGCGATGAGAGACACGCGAAGGAGGGCTTGTCCCAGGTCGGCAGGTCGAGCTCGCGGGAGAGCGCACGGATCTCGGCCTTCCACATCCCGGCTTCGATCAGGGGCGCCCTCACGCCGGCCGCCTTGGCCGCGTCCATGCCCGGCCTGTGGTCGCCCAGGTCGTCCATGTTGGCGCCGTAGACCATGATCGCGTCGCCGTGCTGTCGCGCGATCGGGCCGAGCTTGGCGAAGAGCTCCTCCTTGCAGAAGTAGCAGCGATTGGGAGAATTCAGCGCGTACTTTGGATTATCCAGCTCGCGAGTCTTGACCACCAGGTGCCGCATGCCGAGCAGATCCGCGAGCCGCCGCGTCTCGTCGAGCTCCGAGGCGGGATACGTCTCGGAATCCGCCGTGACCAGCACGGCGCGGTCACCGAGGGCCTCCCGCGCCGCGCGCGCGAGGAAGGTCGAGTCCACGCCGCCCGAGAAGGCCACGAGGACCTGGCCCATGCCCCGGATGATCCCGAGGAGGCTTTCGTATTTCGCGGCAAGCGCGGCGTTCACGCTACCCCTCCAGGCGGACCATCTCTGCGAAGGCCAGAAGCCGCTCCTCGATCTCGCGCCGCTCCAGTCGCTTGAGCCTCTCCAGCGAGAAATCTTCCACGGTGAAGGAGGCCATGGCGGCTCCCCGCACCATGGCCCGGCGGAGGGAGGCCAGGTCCGTGGCGTCCTGCTGAGCGAGGTAACCCATGAAGCCGCCTGCGAAGGTGTCCCCCGCACCGGTCGGATCGAACACGGCCTCGAGCGGGAAAGCCGGAGCGAAGAAGTACTGGCCGCTCGACACCAGGAGGGCGCCGTACTCGCCGCGCTTGATCACCACGGTCCGGGGGCCCATCTCGCCGATCGTCCGCGCCGCCTTGATCAAGTTGGGCTCGCGCGCCAGCATGCGCGCCTCGGCGTCGTTGATAAGCAGGACGTCCACTCGCGCCAGCACGCGGAGGAGGTCCGCCCGCTTGCCCTCGATCCAAAAGTTCATGGTGTCGAGCGCGGTGAGCGTGGGCCGCTCCATCTGCTCAAGGACCTCCAGCTGGAGGACCGGATCGATGTTTGCGAGGAACAAGAAGCGCGCCTTCCGGTGCACAGGTCCGAGCTTCGGCTTGAACGCGGCGAAGGCATTCAGCTGCACGTCGAGCGTCCGCGCTTCGTTGAGGTCGAAGCCGTACTCTCCCGTCCAGCGGAACGTTTTCTGGCCTGCCAACACCTCGAGCGCCGTGACGTCCACGCCTCGTCCCCTCAGCAGCTCCAGATGCTCCTTCGGAAAGTCGGTGCCCACGGCGCCCACCACGCGCACCTGGGTGAAGAAGCTCGCCGCGTAGGAAAAGTAGGTCGCCGAGCCGCCCAGCGCCTCGGCCACCTTACCGAACGGCGTCTTGACGGTGTCGAGCGCCACCGAGCCCACGACCACGAGATCAGCCACGCCGCCGTCCTTTCTTCGCCCCAGGAAAATACTTGTCGAGGAGAAAGCCGAGGCGCTTCCGGACTTTCGGCGGGAAAGCCTTGGGATCCGTGATGACGGCGCTCCGGAGCGCGTCCCGACAGCCCTGGCCGCACGAGGCGGGAATGCGCGAGATCACCCGGCGGAGGACCTCCTTGGCCGTCCCGACGTTCTTCATCAGGTTGGCGACCACCGCCTCCACGGTCACGGCACCGTGCTCCTCGTGCCAGACGTCGTAGTCCGTCACGAGAGCCAGCGTCGCGTAACACATCTCAGCCTCGCGCGCGAGCTTGGCCTCGGGCATGTTGGTCATGCCGATGATCGACACGCCCCAGCGGCGGTAGATCTCCGACTCGCCCTTGGTCGAGAAGTGCGGCCCCTCGATGCAGATGTACGTACCTCCCCGGTGGACGCGGGCGCCTACGTCGCTGCCCGCCTGGGCAAGGGCGGCCGCCACTCCGGCGCAGACCGGGTGGGCCATGCCGACGTGGGCCACGATCCCCTCCCCGAAGAAGGACCCGACCCGGCGCCTGGTATGGTCGTAGAACTGGTCGGGCACGACGAGCTCCAGCGGGTGGATATCCTCCTTCATGCTGCCCACCGCGCTGATGGAGAGGAGCGCCTGGGCGCCGAGCTTCTTCATGCCGTAGATGTTGGCCCGGTAGTTGAGCTCGGACGGCGTGAGCCGGTGACCGCGGCCGTGACGCGGCAGGAAGATCACGCACCGGCCGCCGAAGCGGCCGGTGCAGTAGGCGTCCGAAGGATCGCCGAACGGCGTCCGGACCTTGACCCAGCGGATGTCCTCCAACCCCTCCATCTCGTACAGCCCGCTGCCGCCGATGACCCCGACGGTCAGCTCCGGCGCGTTTCGGGCCCGGCTCACGCCGCCTCCAGGACGCCGCGCGCGCCGCGTCGGTCGGTTTCCGTCAGCCGCACGGTCGCGAAGCGCCGCCCCAGCCCCTCGGGCCCGGCGAAGCTCACCTCGATGTAGTTGGACGTAAGCCCGGTCAGTCCGCCATCTGCCTGGCGCTCCTCGAGTACCAGGACCTCGACGGCGCGCCCCAGCAGCCTTTGCCTGAAGGCTACGCCCTTCTCGACCCCGAGCGCGCGGAGCCTGCTGCTGCGCTCCCGGATCGCTGAGGGCACCACGCGGTGCCCCATCTTCACCGCTTCCGTGCCCAAGCGGTCCGAGTACGCGAAGACGTGGAGGTAGGAGAGCGGCAGCTCCCCGACAAGGGCCATCGTCGCCTCGAAGTCGGCCTCCTCTTCCCCCGGGTGTCCGACGATGACGTCCGCGCCCAGCCCAAGGTCGGGGATGGCCGCCGCGAGCCGCTCGGCGAGCGTCCGATACATGGCCGTGTTGTACGGCCTGCGCATGAGCCGGAGGACCCGGTCGCTGCCGCTTTGAAGCGGCAGGTGCAGGTGCGGCACGACAACGGGAAGTGACGTGACGGCCTGGATGAGCTCCGGTGTGAAGTAGGCCGGCAGCACCGAGGAGAGCCTGAGCCAACGCAGGCCTGGGACTTCCGCGAGCCGCGTCACCAGCACCGCCAGGCTCGTCCGGGGCAAGAGGTCCCAACCGTAGTGGCCGATGTCCACACCCGTGAGCGTGATCTCGCCGTAGCCCGCCTCGACCAGCGCCTCGACCTGCTCCACGAGGACCTTCGGCTCCTGGCTGCGGCTCCTGCCCCGGGCCGCCGGCACGATACAGAAGGCGCATCGATGCTGGCAGCCGTCCTGGATCTTGACGAAGGCGCGCGAGCGCCCGCTCATCCGATGGACGGGTGCCGAGGGCACCTCGCGGGCATCGGCGATCGGCCCGACCCGCACCTCCGGCCGGTCCCGCTTGACGAGAGAGCCGAGCAGCTCGGGCAGTCGGTATTTCTCCTGGTTGCCGAGGACGAGGTCGACGCCCGGCATGCGGGCGAGCGCCTCCGGGTCGGTCTGGGCCAGGCAGCCGGTGACGACGACGAACGCGTCAGGGTTGGCTCGTGTGATGCGCCGGATCGCCTGGCGGTCGGAGAAGTCGGCGCGGCTGGTGACCGTGCACGTGTTGACGACGTAGACGTGGGCCGGAGCGCCTTCCTCCACCGCCCGGTACCCGGCGTGCTCGACGAGCGCCCGCATCTCCTGGGACTCGACCTGGTTGAGCCGGCAGCCGAGCGTGGCAAAACCGATCGTCCTTGGATCAGCCAGTTGGGAATCAGCCAGTTGGCCGCCGCTCATACTTCGACCGTCTCCTTGAGCTGCCCGCAGGCCGCCCCGATGTCCTCGCCCTTGCTCCACCTGACGGTCGCCCGGATGTTGTGCTCGAGCAGGATCTCCTGAAAGCCCATGATCCGGTGGAGCGCCGGGCGCTGGAAGCCCGAGCCCTCCCAGTCGTTGAAAGGGATCAGGTTGATCTTCGCCCGGATGCCCTTGAGCAGCCGCACCAGCCGGCGCGCGTCCTCGGGAGCGTCGTTGACGCCCTCGAGCAGGACGTATTCAAAGGTGATGCGCTGGCGGAAGGCGACGGGAAAGCGGCGGCAGGCCTCGAGCAGCTCTTCGATCGCGAAGCCCTTGTTCACCGGCATGATCCTGTCGCGGATCTCGTTGCTGGTCGCGTGAAGCGAGATGGCCAGGTTGACCTTGAGGTTCTCCTTTGCGAGGCGTTCGATCCCAAGGACGAGCCCGACGGTCGAGACGGTGATCCGGCGGGGCGAGAAGCCGAAGGCCTTGGGATCGGTCAGGAGCCGGAGAGACTTGACCGTAGCGGCGTAGTTGGCCAGCGGCTCGCCCATGCCCATGTAGACGATGTGGGTGATGCGCTCCCCGGGCCCAAGCGTGGCGCGCGCCGCCAGGACCTGCCCCACGATCTCCCCTGCCGTGACGTTGCGCTCGAGCCCCATGGTGCCGGTCAGGCAGAAGGCGCAGGCGAAGCCGCAGCCGACCTGGGTCGAGACACACAGCGTCAGGCGGTCGCGGTCGGGCATGAGGACAGACTGGATGCGGGCGCCGTCCTCCAGGATCAGCACGAGCTTCTGGCTGCTGTCCTGGGAAGGCGTCCGCCTCTCGACCTGCGGCACCGCCACCGTCGCCCTCCCGCCCAAGGCCGCCCGGAAGTCTCGAGGCAGGTCGGACATGGCCTCGATGTCCGTGGCGCCCTTTCCGTAGAGCCACGAGGCGATCTGGCGGCCCCGGTACCGGGGCGCGCCGAGCGACTCAGCGAGATCTTCGAGCTCCGAGGGCAGGAGGTCGAGCAGGTTCAGGCGGGACATACGCGCCGTAGGATAGCACAGGACTTGTCCACGGAACTTGTGGGAGGCCCGTGGATAAGCCTGTGGGTGGCTCGCCGCGGATCAGGACATTTCAGGCACTAAGAGCACATCGCTCAATGGCTCGGCACCGCACTGCGCGCAGCCGGCGCGACAGCCCTACTTGTCGCCCCGGACTTCCTTGAGAAGGTCCGACACACGATCGGTGAGGTCGAACAGGTCACGGGCCCGTGGGGCCGGAGCCGGCGCGACGCCCTCACCGGTGTCCTTGACCTCGTCGAGCAGTTCGTTGACCCGGCTGGTGAGATCGAAGAGCTGTTGGATTCGCAGGTCGTACCAGGTATCCATCTCCATGGCGCCACCACTGCCTCTGCTCTATCGGAGCGCCGCCTCGTGCAGCGGCATCCACTGGTCCGACCGCGGGGTCCAGCTCAAGCGGTCGCGGCTCGCGTAGATGTCCACCTGCTGGAGCAGGAAGACCCACGTCGCGTCTTCGACCATGGCGCGAGCCAGGTCGCGGTAGACCTGGCGTCGCTTGGCCGAGTCCATGGTGCCGCGTCCAAGGTCGAAGAGGGCATCCACGCGTTCGTTCCTGTAGTAGAGGCCGCGGCCCTTGGACGAAATTAGGTTATAGAGCTCGTCGCCGTCCTGCATCGGCCCGCCGAGACCCAGGAGGTAGGCGTCCTGGAACTGCTTGCCGAGATAACGCTTGAAGTAGGCGCCCCACTCCGCCACCTGCACCTTGGGTTTGAACCCGGCCTTCTGCCACTGTCCCCCAAGGGCCTCGGCTATCTCCTTGTCACCCTGGTAGCGCCCAGCCGGCGATTCGAGCATGATTTCCAGGCCGTCGGCGTAGCCTGCCTCGGCGAGGAGCTTCCGGGCCCGCGCCGGGTCGTGCGCATAGCCCTTGACGCTCGCGTCGACGTCCGTCGCGTAGTTGAGCGCCTGGCGGACCCGCAGGTCCGACAGCGGCTTCTTGAAGGCGTTGAGCCCCAGGTAGATGATCCAGCTGCTGGGTACACGCTGAACGCGGAGGCCGCCGACACGCGCCAGCTCGCGCGCCAAGCTCGGTGGGATAGTCGTGACGAAGTCGAGCTCGTAGTTTCGGAGCGCGGCGGCCCGCGTGAAGGGCTCGGGGATGGGCTTGTAGATGACCCTCCTGATCTTGGGCGCTCCCCGCCAGTGGCGGTCGAAGGCCTCGACGACCAGACGGTCGTCCTTGACCAGCTCGACGAAGCGGTAGGGCCCTGTGCCGACGGGCTTGAGCGCCATGCCCTGGTTGCCCTTCTCGGCGGTGTATTTCGGCGGCACCATGGGGAAGTCCAGCAGCCGGTTGATGAGCGGCGCGTACGGCTGGTGGGTGACGAGGTTCACGGTGTAGTCATCGAGGACGTCCACCCGCGCGATCTCGGCCATGTTGGCGCGGTTGGGCGACTTCTGCTCCGGATCGAGCACCCGCTGGAAGGTGAACCGCACCGCCTCGGCGTTGAAGGGCTCGCCGTCGTGGAATACGACGCCGCGCCTGAGCTTGAGCTGCCATGTCGTGTCATCCACGAGCCGCCACGACTCGGCCAGCTGGGGCACGATGCGATTGTCCGTGTCGCGCCCGACCAGCGAATCGAACATGCTGACGCCGACCATCGCCCGGATGGACGAGAGGTTCATGGTCGGGTCGAGGTTCTCGGGCGTCCACGGGATGGCGATGCGGAGCTCGCCCTGGGGCTGGGCTCCCCCACCGCCCGGGAGCAGGATGAGCATGGCCGCCGCGGCGCAAGCCGCAAGGCGAAGCCTCACGCCGCGGCTCCCTTGACCGCGCTGACCACCGCGTCGAGGTATTCGTCGGGAGTGGCGAGGGGCAGCACGCAGCCCGGCGCGATGATGACCCCGGTGCCCCCGGTCTGCTGAATCGCCTCGGCGACTTGGGCCGCCACGGCCGAGGCCGGGCCCTTGAGCAGTGTCTCCTTCTCGTTGAGCCCGCCGGCCACGGCTCCCTTGAAGCGCCTGAGCGCATCGCCGAGCGACGGCGCGGTCAGCCGGTCGTGCCAGTTCATGGCCGCCACCGGCAGGGTCGCCTTCCGATCGAAGTAGATGTGCTGGCCGTGCACGTGGAGCATCGTGAAGAGCGTGCTGCCGTTCAGGCTCTCGAGCACCCTCCAGGAGTACGGCATGCTGAACCTCGCGTGCTCCCCCTCGCCCAGCACGTCGCGGCTGGCGTCCTGGGACGCGTAGAAAATGCCGTCGGCCCCGACCTGGGCCACGGCGGCGACGTAGCGGATGACGGTGTCCGTGATGGTCTCGAGCGCGGCTATGACGGAATCCGGATGATCCTTGAGGTCGCCGAGCAGCCGGTCGCCCGACAGCTTACGCGCGATGGTGAGGGGAGCGAACACGGTGTGGAGCACCGGGACGTCGTCGCTCCTGCCCGCGAGGATGAGCCTGAGCGCCTCGAGCTCGCGACCGAGCGCTCCCTGCCCCGGGTCGAGGGGCTTGAGCTTCGCCCAGTCCGAGACCTGCCGGATCGCGTGCTGCGTGCAGATCTTGGCGCCGTTGGGCGACCCGCGATACGCGACCCTGCACCCCCAGTCCTCGACGCAGTAGACTCCGCTCGACATGATCTTGATGAAGTCGAGGTCCCACCTGCGCTGGAAGGAGAGCATGGCTTCGGCGAGGCCCGCCGAGGTGTGGTCGACCTCGGGAACATGCCGCCAGAACGCCACCGGCGGCCGATCCACCGGCCGGCGGGCAAGCGCCGCCTCAACGCGCTCTCGCTTGGTCATCGCCGGGCAAGTCTATCATTTTTGCCGCAGGGAACTTTCCGGCCGCGCTATGGTCTTAACGTGCGGGAAGGAGATGCCGCCGATGCCCCGGAATTCCTCGACAGGCTGCGGGCGGGCGACGCGCGGGCCTTCGAAGATCTCGTCGCCTCCCACCAGCACCGCGTCTTCGGCGTGGCCCTGCGCATGCTCGGCGGCGCGGCCGAAGCCGAAGAGGTGGCGCAGGAAGCCTTCCTCCGCGCGCACCGGAGCCTTGGCGAATTCCGCGGGGATGCCAAGCTCTCCACGTGGCTCTACACCATCGTCTCCCGACTCTGCCTCAACCGGCTGGCGTCGGGAGATCGCAGGGCGGTCCGTCACGGCGAAGCGGTCCTGCTTCGGGTGGCCGATGAGGGCGCCGGGCCCGAGGTCCGTGCGGAGCGCCGCGAGCTTGAACGGGCGCTCCACCGCGCCATCGCGGAGCTGCCCGAGGAGCGCCGGGTCGTGATCGTCCTGAGAGATCTCGAAGGCCTCTCCTACGAGGAGATCGCCCTGGCGCTCGGTCTCGAACTCGGTACGGTCCGGTCGCGGCTTCACCGGGCCCGCATGGAACTCAAGGACAAGCTCGGGCGATTCCTGCCATGAACTGCCACGAGACGCGAGAGCGGCTGTCCGACTTGCTCGACGAGGCCTTGGCCGCGCCCGAGCGCGCCGAGGTTGGGGTCCACCTCGACGGCTGCCCGGACTGCCGCCGGGAGCTCGATCGGCTGCGGGCGACAGTCTCACTCCTCTCGCGGGTCGAGCGTCCACGGGCGCCGGTGGGCTTCGTCGACCGCGTGATAGCTGCGGCCCGTCCCGTGCCGTGGTATCAGAGGCTCGGGCGCCGGTTCTTCCTGCCGCTGAACATCAAGCTGCCTGCCCAGGCCGCGGCCATGTTGCTCATCGCCGTCCTCGGCGTCTATCTTCTCCAGCGCACTCCCGAGCTGAGGGACGCGGCGCGGCCCGAGCTCCAATCGCCCGCGGCCCGGTCGGAACCTTCCGGCACGACGACGGCCGCGCCGACTCCGCCGCCGGCCCCGGACCGGAAGGACTTGAAGGCGGGCAAGGTCGATTCGGGGAATTTGTCCGAGCCCGCGCCACTGGCTGCGCGCGAGGCCGAGAACACCGTGCGCGCCGAGCGGCGGCTCGACTCCCCGCAGTCGTCGCCTCCTTTGACGCAGGAGTACAAGCAGGAGCCCAAGAAGGAAGCTGACGCCGATCGTCTCCAAAAGGCGGGCGCTCCCGCCGCGTCTCCCGCTGAACCGCGGGCGAAGAGTCGGGACGCGGCCGAGGGACAGTCCGGGACGCTCGCCCCGACGCCGCCGGCGATGTCGGCCAAGCGCCAGTCGGCCATGTCGAGCGTGCTTGGCCGTCTCATCGTCAAGAACCGTCCGGCGGCCGAGCAGGGCCTGGCCGATCTCCTCGCGCGCCTCGGGGGCAGCGAGACCGGGCGCCGGCAGGAGCTGGAGGCGACGGTGGTCGAAGTCCTGGTCCCGGAAGCCCGCTACGCCGACTTCGTCCGCGGCCTCACGACACTCGGAGCCTTCACGCCTGAGGGCCAACCGGTGGCGCTGCCCACAGAGCCCCCGCAGATCCGCCTCAGCATTCGCATCACCGAGTAGCCGGGAACTTCTCCCCGCCAGTCCGGTCTAACCCACCAGAAGCGCCCAATCCCGGGCGCTCAAAAAGCCACGATTGTTACATGGAGGGTGGACCAGTGATCAAGCGGCTGATTGCTCTGATTCTTGTGGTGGCGCTCTGGAGCGCCCAGCTTGTGGCGGCGGCGCCACAGGCCATCACGCGCGACGATCAGAAGGACCTGATGGTCACCATCTACAACGGCAACCTCGGCCTCGTGAAGGACACCCGCGAGGTCCGGTTCGACGCCGGCATGCTCGAGGTCCAGTTCGCCGACGTCGCGGCGCAGATCGACCCGACATCGGTCCACCTCAAGTCCCTGACCGATCCGTCCGGGCTGAAGATCCTCGAGCAGAACTACGAGTACGACCTCCTGACCTCCGGCAAGCTCATGGAGAAGTACGTCGGCAAGAAGGTCCGCCTCTACCAGTCGAACGGCACGTACCAGGAAGCGACGCTGCTGAGCACCAACGGGCCCGTCTACGAGATCAACGGGCAGATCCACATGGGCCACTACGGGCAGATCGTCCTGCCGGCGTTGCCCGAGAACCTGGTTTCCAAGCCGACGCTCGTCTGGCTCCTGCGCAACGCCAAGGCGGCGGCCCAGCGCGTCGAGGCCTCCTATCTCACCGGGGGTATCAACTGGAAGGCCGACTACGTCATGGTCATCAACGCCGGCGACAACAAGAGCGACCTGGGCGGCTGGGTCACGATCGACAACAAGAGCGGTGCGACCTATTCGAACGCCGCGCTCAAGCTGGTGGCGGGCGACATCAACCGCGCCAAGGACCGGCGTGAGGTGGTGGGCCGCATGATGGACATGGCGGCCAAGGCGGCATCGCCGGCCGCCGACGAACGCGACTTCAAGTCCGAAGGCTTCTTCGAGTATCACCTGTACTCGCTCGACGGCCGGACGACCATTAAGGACAACCAGACCAAGCAGCTCTCGCTGATGTCCGCCTCCGAAGTGCCGGTGGACAAGCACTTCATCTACTATGGCGCCGCCGACTACTACCGGACGCAGTACGGCGTACCCATGTCCAACCAGAAGGTCGGCGTCTACCTCGAGCTCAAGAACAGCAAGGAGAACCGGCTCGGCATGCCGATCCCGAAGGGGCGCGTGCGGGTTTACAAGGCCGATTCCTCTGGCAGCCAGCAGCTGATCGGCGAGGACTGGGTCGATCACACGCCCAAGGACGAGAAGCTCAAGATCAAGATGGGCGACGCCTTCGACGTGGTCGGCGAGCGCACCCAGAAGGACTGGAAGCGGATCGCCGCGAACCTCTACGAGGTCGAGTGGGAGATCTCGCTGCGGAACCACAAGAAGGAGGCCGTCACCGTCGAGGTCGTGGAGCCCATGCCCGGAGACTGGGAGGTGATCCGCGCGAGCCACCCGCACGAGAAGATCCAGGCGTTCACGGCGCAGTGGAAGATCCCCGTGCCGAAGGAAGGCGAGGCCAAGCTCAGCTACCGCATCCGGGTGCGCTTCTGATCGGCGCCGGCCGTGGGCGAGTCGGGATGATCGCGGCCATCGCGCTCCTGACGCTCGCCCACGCGGCGCCGGCAGCGGCGCTCAGCTGCGCTCACTTCCCCTTTCAACAGCCCGGCGAGCGCTTCGGCACCAAGGATCTGGTGGCCCACGTCGAGATGCTCGACGTGCACGCCGACCGGATCATGGACGTCCGTGTCCTTCGGGTACTCCACGGGCTCGAAGATCGGCCGGTCATCAGCGTGGACGTGAGATGGGCGCTCGCCTGGAACATGCCCCAGCAGTGGGGCTTCGAGACTTTCAATGCGGGCACCGCGGGCACCCAGTGGGTCATCGTGCTCCTGCCCGCCCACGACGGCCGCGCGGGCTGGGAGCCCTAGCTCTGTCGCGCCTTCCTCAAGGTCGAAGGCGGCAGCGCCGCCGGCTACGTCGGCGATCTCAGCAGGCGGGAGCGCGTCCCGCTCGATACGCTCGCCGCAAGGATCGCGTCCCCCTCAGGCGCCTGCCGGGCCGACCACGAGCAAGTAGAGGTCGAGCAGGTTGGTATTCGTCGGTCCGGTGACCACCAGGTCGCCGAGCCGGGCGAACACTGGATTCGAGTCGTTGTCCGCAAGCCGAGCCGCCGGATCGAGACCGTGGGCGCGTGCCCGCGCGGCGCTCGCACCGTCCGAGACGGCGCCGGCCGCCTCGGTGGGCCCGTCGGTGCCGTCGGTCCCGGCCGCCAGGATGACGGCGCCCTTCATCTCTTCCATGGCGAGCGCTGCGGCCAGGGCGAATTCCTGACAGCGGCCGCCGGCGCCCCGCCCCCTCACCGTGACCGTCGTCTCGCCGCTTGCGATCACGCAAGCGGGCGCTTGAACGGGGCCTCTCCCAGCCTGGATCAACCGCGCCAGCTCGACGAAGCGCCCGGCCGCTTCCCGTGCCTCGCCTTCGAAGCCTCGCGTCAGGACGTGAGGTGCCAAGCCCAGTCCCCGCGCCCGGGAAACCGCTGCGTCCACCACGAGCGCGTTGTTGCCGATGACCGTGTTACGGACCCTGGCGAAGAGCGGGTCGCCGGGCTTGGGCGTCTCGGGGATCTCACCGCGAGCTCCCTGCTCCAGCCGCTCCACAATGGCGCGCGGCGCACGGTGCCGAAGCGCGAGGCCGTCAAGGATATCCAGCGCCTCCGCGAAGGTGGAGACGTCGGGCGTCGTCGGGCCGGAGGCGATGACATCGAGCGGATCGCCCACGACATCGGATAGGAGCAGCGCTTCGACGCGGGCTGGCGCCGCCGCGCGGGCCAACTGACCGCCCTTGAGCAGCGAGCAGTGCTTCCGGACGGCGTTGAGCTGGTTGATGGTCGCGCCCGCTGCCAGCAGGAGGCGTGTCACCGCCTGCTTGTCGGCGAGCGTGATCGGAGGCGCCGGCGCCGGCGTCAGCGCGGAGCCGCCGCCCGATACGAGGACCAGCACGAGGTCGTCACCCACGGCGGATTCGACGAGGGCGCGGATCTCACGCGCCGCCTGGGCCCCACGCTCGTCGGGGACCGGATGCCCTGCCTCGACCAGCCGGACGCGGCGGGTCGGCGCGAGGTAGCCTTCCTTCACCGCGACGAGACCTTCCGTGACCCGGGCGCCCCAAGCCTCCTCGACAGCGGCGGCCATGGCGCCCGAGGCCTTCCCGGCCCCGACGACGAGCACTCGTCCGCGGTCGGGAGGCGCGATGTCGGCGAGGGCCCGCGAGACGAGGGGGCGCACGTCTCCGGCGGCGAGGGCGGCGACGAAGATCGAGCGGGCGGACTCCCTGAGGGTCAACGGCGAAGCTTTTGGAGCCGCCGTCCCGCCTCGATGAGCATGTCGTCAGTCTTCGGAAAGCAGAAGCGGATCTTGGTGCGCCCGAGGTCCTTGGTCGAGTAGAAGGACGAGCCCGGCACCGTGGCCACGCCGATCTCCTTGACGAGGAACATGGCGAACTCGTGGTCGTCGGCGCACCCGTACTCGGGCAGCCAGTGGGCGACGTCGGTCAGGATGTAGTAAGCGCCCTTGGGGTTGAACGCCTTGAAGCCCGCTTCCTCCACCTTGCCGAAGAGCAGATCGCGTCGCTTCTCGTAGCTCTCGCGCAGGTACACGTAGTAGGAATCCGGGAGGTTGAGCGCCGTGACGGCGGCTTCCTGCAGCGGGTGGGGCGCGCCCACGGTGATGAAGTCGTGGGCGCGGCGGATGCCCACGGACAGCTCCGCGTTGGCGACGGCGTAGCCGATGCGCCAGCCGGTGACGGAGTACGACTTCGAGATTCCCGAGATCGTAATGGTCCGGTCGGCCATGCCCGGCAGCGTCGCGATGGGGATGTGCGTCTCCCCATCGTAGAGGATGTGTTCGTAGATCTCGTCGGTGATGGCGAGGAGGTCGTGCTCGAGGCACACGTCGGCGATGAGCTGGAGCTCGGCCCGGGAAAAGACCTTGCCCGAGGGGTTGTTGGGGCTGTTGAAGATGATCGCGCGCGTGCGCGGTGACACGGCCGTCCGCAGCCTGTCGGCATCGAACGAGAAGTCGGGCGGCTCGAGCGGCACGTAGACGGGCTCGGCTTGCGACATGATGCAGCCCGGCCCGTAGTTCTCGTAGAAGGGCTCGAAGATGATCACCTCGTCGCCCGGGTTGAGCACGGCCATAAGCGTCGCGAGCATCGCCTCGGTCGATCCGCAGCACACGGTCACGTTGCGGTCCGGGTGGACCTCCATGCCGTAGAACCTGCGGTACTTGTCCGCGATGGCCTGTCGGAGCCTCGGCGTGCCCCAGGTGATGGCGTACTGATGAAAGTCGCCGTCGATGGCCCGGTGGGCGGCTTCGATGATCTCCTTGGGCGGCGGGAAGTTCGGCATCCCCTGGGCGAGATTGATCCCGTTGTGCTGGTTGTTGATGCGGGTCATCTCCCGGATGACGGACTCCGTGAAGCCCTGAACGCGCTTCGAGATCACGGCAGGACGACGTCCCGCTCGATCGGGTCGACCGTGATGCCCTGCTTGCGGAGCCAGGCGACACCGAGCTCGAGCTTATCTTGTGGTCCCTCGAGCTCCAGCACCATCCAGCCGTGGTCGGCGCGCACGTCCGCCCGGCGGATGTTCGGCACGATGGCGAAGTCCTTGACCAGGTGGTAGACGATCGGCTGCTGGATCAGCTCGGTGGGATAGGTCAGCCTCACGCGCATCCGCGGCATCGGGTCAGCTCCGGGCGCCTACACCCAGGCTCAACGTCCTCCGGCGATCGCCGGCACGATGGACACCTTGTCGCCGGCCTTGAGCGCCGTCGTAGCGCCCTGGAGGAAGCGGATGTCCTCCTCGTTGACGTAGAAGTTGATGAAGCGGCGCACCTCGCCGCCCTCGTCCACCAGGCGCTCCTTGAGCCCCGGGTACTGCTTCTCGAGGTCCTCGATGAGCCCCGCCACGGTGTCGGCCGCGACCTCCACCTCGGCCTGCCCCTTGGTCAGCGAGCGGAGCGGCGTGGGAATGCGTACGATCACGGCCATCGGCAGTCTCCTTGCTTCCGGCTCAGGCGCCGGTCTTGGATTTCAGATCGGTCAGCGCCTGGTCGAAGACCGCCAGGGAGGGCCGGATGGTCACGTCCACCGAGAGCCTGTCGTAGAGCACGTCGGGCGTCTTGAGCCCGTTGCCCGTGATGCAGATGACGATCGGCTCGTCGCGCGGGATACGTCCCGCCTCGATGAGCTTCTTCGCCGCCGCGACGGTCACCCCGCCTGCGGTCTCCGTGAAGATGCCCTCGGCGCGCGCGAGAAGCTGCATCCCTTCGATGATCTCCTCGTCCGTCGCATGCTCGCCGTGGCCGCCGGAGTCCTTCGCCGCGCGGTAGGCGTAGTAGCCGTCGGCGGGATTGCCGATGGCCAGCGACTTGGCGATTGTGTTGGGCCGCACGGGCACGAGCACGTCCGAGTCGTTCTTGATCATGGTCACGATGGGCCCGCAGCCGAGGGCCTGGGCGGCGTACATGCTGGTCTTTCCCTCGGGGATCAGCCCCAGCATGCGCAGCTCCTTGAAGGCCTTGGCGATCTTGGTGATGAGGGAGCCGCCAGCGCAAGGCACGACCACGTGGGCCGGGGCGCGCCAGCCGAGCTGCTCGGCGATCTCGTAGCCGTAGGTCTTGGAGCCTTCCGCGTAGTAGGGCCGGATGTTGATGTTCACGAAGGCCCAGCGGTACTTGTCGCCGACCTCGGCGCAGAGCCGGTTGACCTCGTCGTAGGTCCCTTCCACCGCTACGAGGGTCGCCCCGTAGACGAGAGTCGTGATGACCTTGCCGCGCTCGAGGTCCGCCGGGATGAAGATGTAGGACTTGAGCCGCGCCTCCGCCGAGTGGGCTGCCACCGAATTGGCCAGGTTGCCCGTCGACGCGCACGCAACCGTATCGAAGCCGAACTCCTTAGCCTTGCCGATGGCGACGGCGACCACGCGGTCCTTGAAGGACCACGTTGGGTGACAGACGGAGTCGTTCTTGACGTAGAGCTCCTTGACGCCGAGCTCTTCCGCCAGGTTGCGCGCGCGCACGAGCGGAGTGAAGCCGACCGACTGCCCGACGTGCGCTTCCCCTTCGGGGAGGTCCAGCGGCAGCAGGTCGGCGTACCGCCAGATGCTGGGCGGGCCCGACTCGATCCGCTTGCGGCTGACGAGCTTGCGGATCACGTCGTAATCGTAGTCAACCTCGAGGGGGCCGAAGCAGAACTCGCAGACGTGGACCGGCGTCGAGGGGTAGTACCGGCCGCACTCGCGGCACTTGAGACCCTTCAATCTCTCCATGGCCTCTCCATCGGTAGGGGATTTGAGCCCCGGAATGAATGGCACGATCCGGGCTGGCTACACCCGGATCACCGACCGAGCCAGCGATTTCTCATACTAAACACGCGATCCGAGGGAATGTCAACGGAACTTCAGGTAAAAGTGGCCCCATGCCGTATGATCGGCAGCCGTGAGCCGCGCGCTCCCGCCCGCTCTCCTGCTCCTGGCATACGGCATTCTCTTCGGCCGGGCGGCACTCGGCGGCGGCCTCCTTGCCTTTGACGATCACCCGGGGCAGCTCTACCGTCTCTACCACGCGGTCACCCTCGGCTGGGCGCCGTGGCGCCTGAACCCCGGGTGGTGGGCGGGCTATGCCGAGCTCCAGTACTACCCGCCCGGCGCCGCCTGGCTAGGCGCGGCGATTCACCAGGCCTCGATGGGCTCCGTCGGCGTTCCCGCGGCGTATCAGGCGGTGCTCTGGATCGCGTGGGTCCTCCCAGGCATCGCCACCTTTGCGCTACTGACGCGGCTCCTCGGCAGCGGATGGCTTGCCCTGCCCGCCGCCTTCATCGCGCTGACGCTCTCCGCCGAATCGCGGAGCGGTGTCGAGGAGGGCCTGCGCTGGGGGCTCGTGGCCGCGCGCCTCGGCTGGGGGCTGCTGCCCCTCGTAGCGCTGTCGCTCGTGAACTGGGTCGAGGGCGGCCGGCGCGCTCCGCTCCTGGCCGCGCCACTCGTGGCCGCGGTCATCCTCCTGCACCCCGCCCACGCGCCGGCTGCGTTCCTCCTGGTCGCCCTGGGAGCGTGCTTCGGCGCCGCCGGCTCGACGCGGCGATTCGGACAGGCGGCGCTCGTCGCCGCTCTTGCGCTCGGCCTCTGCGGCCTCTGGCTCCTCCCGCTGCTCGCCCACCTCGGCATGGCGCTGCCGCTGGCATGGGGCGACGCCTCCACCCTCGGGCTCCTTCGGCAGCTCGCGACCCGTCCCCTGGTGATCGTTCTCGCCCTAAGTCAGCTGGGATGCTGGCTCTCGATACGGACTTTGGGCACGGTGGCGCCCGCCGCGCGCTGGCTTCACGCCTTCACGCCGGCGATGGTTCTGGTGGTGGCGCTTGACGCCCTCCTCGCGGCGCCCCTCGGCGTCCTGTGGCTCCCGGCCGACAGGCTCGCCGACAGCCTCCTCCTCTCAGTCGTCCTCGGCGCCGCCATGGCCACGCGGCTACTTGCCGAGCGTCTCCCACGCGTAGGTCCCATGGGCGCTGGGGCCGCCTGCCTCTTCGCCTGCCTCGTCCTTTCGGGCGGCTCGCCCGAGCCCTCACTGACCTTGTGGCCGTCGCGCGGGCAGTGGCCGAAGTACGAGGAGGTTGTTCGCGGCACGCGGATCGATGCCCTCTGGCAGGCCCTCGAGGCCGCGCCGCCCGGGCGCGTCCTCTTCCTCCGCTCGGCCGTCGCGCTCGACTATCGTCCGGAGTGGTGGCGGCCGCACAGCCACATCACGGGACTCACGCCGCTCTTCTCAGGACGTCCGATCCTAAACGGCACATTCACACATCCGTCGCCCATCGCGGCCCTTCTCTACACGGGTGGGGTGGCCTCCGGGCCCGTCACCACTCTCGTCGAGCAGCGCGACGGCGCGACGCTCTTCGGGCGCCGGCTCGATGCCCTGAGCCCGGCCGACTTTTCGCGGTGGGCGGAGCATCTCGGTGTCTCCGCCGTCGTGGCAACCGACGAGGACCAGGGGCGCGTGCCCTTCCTCGACTCCAACCCCGACTGGGCACCGCCGCGGGCGATCGGGCCCTTCCGCCTCTATCCCGCCCGCACCGCCCGCCCCCTTCCCGAGCCCGCGGGCCCGCAGGCCTGGAGCCTCGCGCACACGCAGGCCGGCGGCGGCTGGATCCTTGCCGGGTTCGCCTACTCGCCGCTCTGGCGCGCCGAGGCGGGCGGAAAGCCGGTGCCGACACGACGGGACGCCGCCGGCATGCTCGAGGTCGAGGCTCCGGGCGGAGATGCTCGGATCATGCTCTATCACCGCACCGGCCCGGCGGAGATGACCGGCGGTGTGCTCAGCATTGCCTCCGCGATCCTGCTGGCAATCGGGCTCGTGACCGAACGCGACCGGAGTCCTTCTCCTGGAACGACCCGCGCGATAGACTAGACGCTGAGACGCTATGGCACCCGAGACCCGCCCAACGGTCCGCTGCCCGATCTGTCGCGAGCTCCACAATCCTCGGGACATGCTGCAGGGCGAGTTGGTCCGTCCCCCCATCGTCGAGCTGATCCGCAAGACCTGCCCCGAGTGGGGTCCGGAGCAGCCCATTTGCTTTTCCTGCATGAGCCGCTCGCGGACCGAGTACGTCGCGCGCGTTCTCGAGGAGCAGCGGGGAGACCTCTCGCGCCTCAATGTCGAGACCCTTCGGAGCTTGCGGGAGCAGGAGGCGCTCGCGATCGACGTCAACGAGCGGTTCGACAGCCAGCTGACCTACGGAGAGCGGCTGGCCGACAAAGTCGCCGAATTCGGCGGCAGCTGGCGCTTCATCATCGGCTTCGGCGCCGTGCTCGTCGCGTGGATCACGATCAACACCGTGGCGCTACTCCGGCACCCCTTCGACCCCTACCCCTACATCCTCCTCAATCTCGTGCTCTCGTGCCTGGCCGCGATCCAGGCGCCCGTCATTATGATGAGCCAGAACCGGCAGGAGGCGAAGGACCGTCTCCACGCCCAGCACGACTACCAGGTCAATCTCAAGGCCGAGCTCGAGATTCGCCAGCTCCACTGGAAGCTCGACCAGCTCCTGACCGACCAGTGGCAGAAGCTGCTCCAGATCCAGCAAATCCAGACCGACCTGATGGAGGAGCTGGTCCACAAGCCAAAGCGCGGTCCCGCCCCCGCGCCCCAGAGCTGAGGGCCGCTAAGGCGAAGCGCCGACGGTGTGCGTGTGGCGCACGTGGCCATCGGCGTCGATGATGCGCACCGTCAGCGACGTGGCATCCACGGCGATTTCCCCGAAGTTCAGGACGCCGCCCAGCGCCCAGAGCGAGCGCGGGTTGAGGGCGTCGTCGAGCGGGCGAGGCCGCCCCATGGAAGCCGACAGCGGTCCCGCGATGAACTCGTGGAAAGACCACTCGGTCGTCGGGTGGTGGCGGATCAGCTCGGCGTGGTGGAGGTCGGCGGCCAGGAAGACCAGGTTTTTGACCCCGCCGATGCGCAGATCGCGCAAGATCGCGTCGCGCTCCGTGGCGAAGCCGGTGCCGCCCTCTTCGGGAAAGCCCAGGATGTTGGCGTTGCTCCAGGAGTCGCGAACCTTGCGCCCGGTCGGCACGGACAGCGACACGCTCGTGACCACGACCTTCCAGAGCGCCGTCGAGCCGGACACGCCCTCGACGAGCCAGCGGCGCTGCTCGCGGCCCAGCATCGTCTTGCCCGGCCCGTCCGGATCGCTGTTGGCGCTGCGGTACTGCCGCGTGTCGAGGATGAAGACCTCGAGGAGCTTGCCCCAGCGAAAGCGCCGGTAGAGGCGCCCGGGCTCCTCGCGGGGCGGAATGATCGGGAAGTAGTCGATGAAGGCCTGCCGGCCTGTGGGCATGCGCGGCTCGACGCTGCCGGAAAAGTCGTTGACCACCTCGTGGTCGTCCCAGATCGCAAATACCGATGTGTGCCGAAAGTACGCTTGGAGCGCCGCGTCAGCGCGGTTGTACCGGTGCTTGGCGTGATACTGCGCCAGGGTCTTCGCCACGAAGCCGCTGCCCGGCACGGTCTCGGGCCCGTCACAGACATGGTCGCCGTAGATGGTGTCCCCGACGAAGAGAAAGAAATCCACCGGGACGCGCGCCATCGCGCGAAAGATCGGATAGCCGTCGGTCACCCGCCGGCAGTAGCCCCGGGAGCCCAAGTCCCCGCTCCAGGCGAACCTGACCGGCGTCTCAGAATCCGGCGCGGGCGCCGTCACGAACTCGCCCTCCGCGCTCGCCTTGCCCTGGGTCGCCTTGTAGCGATACCGCGTGCCGGGCAGGAGACCCGAGAGCGCGACCTTGCCGGTGCGGTCGGCTGCCCAGGAGAGCGCCACTTGCGCCGGCCGCTCTTCGCCGCCGCCGGCCCGCGCATAGATGATCGAGACCGACGAGGCACTCGTGCCCCGGATCCAGACCACCGCGCCGCGATCGCTGACCTCACCCACCGTGAGCAACAGCCCGGGCGCATCGGCGCCGGCGGCGGCCGCCCACACGGCGAGGACGGCGGCGGCAAGCACGCGGAATCTCATCGCACGCCCGCGGGACACGCCACGAGGATGTCGAGGACAGCGCTCACGACGGGGCCCGTCAGACGAGCGGGTCGTAGTTGAAGTACCGCGGTGGGGTCCACGCCGGGCGAAGCCAGGCGCCTAACCGTGCGGAATCGTACGACTTCGCATCAGAGGCTTTGCCCCCCGTGTACCCGGTTTGCCTGCCGTACACGGACAAAACACGGACAAATCTTCGCACGCGCCCTGATTTCCCACAATGGGCAAGCCGCTGCGTCCTGCGTCCTATAGCGTCCCACCCCAGTAAGCCCATTCAGCAGTCCCAAGATCCCACGTGCCGGCGGGTGGACTTCGGAAAAGGAGACCACCATGGCCACTCAAGAAGAGGAGTCGTTTCGACCGTTCGCGTCTCTCATGCGCGAGTGGCTCCAGGCAGCGCGGCTGAGAGAGATGGTGCGCGTGCTGGAGCTGGTTGGCGAAGAGTTCCAGTCTCGGGGGATCACCCTCAGCTGGGAGACTACCCCGCCCCGCCAAGGTCGAAAGTAGAGGCGCCTGCCGCCCCCGAGAAAGGTAACGGAACAGGCGCCAGCAGGGTACCCACTAACGTGGAGTCGCCCGCCAGCATATTTCTACCACACTCCGCCCAGGCAGAAAACTGTGCTGCTCCTGGGTGTCACTCATCAGCCTCAAGGGTCCACGTTTCGCCGCAAGGTCTCCGCATCCTTCTGCTGCCTCTCGGCCTGCTCCTGCTGACGCTCGGCCTCCTCGCGGAGGTGGGCCACGGCGTCCTCAACCTCTTGACGATGGTCGGGGCAAATGCCGTGCGACGCGGACTCATTCGTGACCGGTTACTTCTCGCCGATCAGTGCCTCGGGTTCCGATTTGCCGGACTTGAGACACCAGGCACAGAGAACCCTCATGGGCACAATGCTCGCACGCGCCCTGATTTCGCACAAGGACCTGAGGCGGTCGAGACACCTGGGCACCCTCGGCCGCGGGGGACTCCGCGATGAGCCGCGCGGCCCTCTACCTCCGCGTGTCCACGCGAGACCAAAGCGCGGACAATCAGGAGCACGAGCTGCGCCGCTGGGCGGGGCGCCTCAGCTTCCACGTCGTGCGCGTCTACGCTGACACGGCGAGCGGGGCGCGGACGTGGACTACGCGCAGATCGTAAAGAGTTACGCGCCCGAGAATGCCGGGCGCGGTCGGTATAGCCCGCCCGTCGTGGTTGGTGTGGAGAAGGTCGAGATCGCCGGACGGCCAAGTTGGTTCAAGGTCTGCACGTCCTATGTGGAGCGCCACAACCTGACCATCCGGATGCAGTTGCGCCGCTTTACGCGGCTGACCAATGGCTTCTCGAAAAAGCTTGAGAACCTCAAGGCCATGGTGGCGCTCTACATCTGCTACTACAACTTCTGCCGGGTTCATAGTAGCCTTCGGGTCACCCCGGCCATGGCGGCTGGGGTGACGGATCGGGTGTGGGGGCTGGAGGAACTAATCTAAGTAATGGCGAGCAGCAAGAGAAGAAGGAAGGAACAAGAAAGAATCGCTAGGGCTATCGCGGCTCATTTGCCAGCGAAGCGGCGCGTCCTCAACCGGATCTTTGGCTTCGCCGCTACCGCTGTAGGACTCGTAGCGGCAGTAGCCACTCTCTACTTCCTGGGGCCGCGCGTAATAGTCGCTGGCGCAGAGACCCTACGTTCCGCAGATCCGCTCGTCGTACCATTTACCGCGAGGAACGAAGGATATTTTCCGGCGCAGGGCCTTGCGTTTTCATGCAGGATCGTGAAGGCACGCTTGTCATTAGGTGAGATCTCGAACGCTACATTTCGCCAACCAGCATTCGACATACCGGTGCTTGCCGGCGGGGGGACGGTGACCGTACCATGCCTCCTGCGGGCGGTGGTCGGCGGCGGATCTTTGCGCTCAGCCGAGGTAGAAATCACGATGACACATCATGGGTTT
>DASYVT010000087.1 GCA_035936835.1 Candidatus Methylomirabilota bacterium
GGTTGACCGTGTTGAGCGTGAGCCCCTCGCCCTCGATGGGGTAGGCGCCCACGTCGGCCAGGAAGGAATCGTCCACCGCCACAATGGTGCCGTCGCGCTTGAAGCCGATCTTCGCCTCGTGGACTTGGTCACGATCGTGACCGCTGGTGACGAGGTCCTCGCCGCGCCCGCTGATCCACTTGACGGGCTTGCCCGTCTTGAGCGCGGCCGCGGCGACCAGCATCTCCTCCGGATAGATCGAGCCCTTGGGGCCGAAGCCGCCGCCGACGTCGGGCACCATCACGCGGATCTGCTCCGCGGGAAGTTCCAGGACGGCGGCCAGCGAGTCGCGGAGCGAATACGGGTTTTGCGTGGAGGACCACACGGTGAGCGTGCCCGTGTCCACGTCGTGATAGGCCAGCGCCCCGCGCGTCTCGATGAAGGCGCCGGCGATCCGCGGGTGCCTGATCCTTTCACTGACGACTACGTCGCACTGAGCCCAGGCCTTCTCGACATCACCATAGTGCGCGCCGACGGGGAGCGTGGTGTTGTCGGGCCAGTCGTGGATCGGCGGCTTCGCGGTCACAGCTTTTTCGGTATTCGCGGCGACGGGCAGAGGCTCGTACTCGATCTCGACCGCCTGCGCCCCGTCGGCAGCGGCGTACGCGCTCTCGGCCAGCACGATGGCGACGCCCTCGCCCACGTAGCGGACGCGCTCGTGCGCGAGGACGGGCACGGCGAAGGCGCGGCCCTTGTACTGGCCCCCATACGCCGCGGGCATGGAGCGCTTGATCTCCGGCAGGTCGGGCGCCGTCCACACCGCCGCCACGCCGGGCAGGGCCCGGGCGGCCTCGACGCCTATCTTAATGATGCGGGCGTGGGCACGGCGGCTCCTCACCACGGCCATGTGGAGCAAGCTGGGCCGGGAGAGGTCGTCCACGTAGCGGCCGGCGCCCGTGAGGAGCCGGTGGTCTTCCTTGCGCTTGGGAGACGCGCCGATCAGGTCTTGGGGCGAAGTCACGAAGAGGAGTGTATACGCGGGGGCGCGGGTTCGTCTACGAGACCGGCTTGGTCGCCTTGAGCGAGAACATCAGGGGGAGCCGCGGGAAGCGCGGGCCCAGGCCCCAAGAGCCCCGCTCGACCAGCTCCGTGAAGGCGATGACCTTCCACGTGCAGTAGGGGAACTCGTGGAGGAAGTCGATCCGGAGCCCGGCGGTCACCAGCGCGTTCACGATATCACCCATGCTGTGCTGCCAGATGTGCTCGGGCGTCGTG
Source organism: Candidatus Methylomirabilota bacterium (assembly GCA_035936835.1). NCBI lineage: Bacteria > Methylomirabilota (SeqCode) > Candidatus Methylomirabilota bacterium. Next base: position 1,255 of record DASYVT010000087.1, read on the forward strand.
TATCTGGTCGCCTCGTCGACATAGTCGGCGGCGGGCGGCCAGCGCGTGCCGGCCGGGTCGTGGAAGTACGGGAAGCGCGGGCGCAGTTCCGTCGAGCCGTCCGTGATGTTGTCGTCCGTCGGGAAGACCCGGATGAACGGGTGGGCCTCGGCGATGTAGAAGATCCCGCCAGGCTCGAGGTAGCGGGCGACGATCTCCCCCCAGCGCTTCAGGTCGGGGAGCCAGCAGAGCACGCCGTGGGAGGTGAAGACGATGTCGAATCGTCCCGATAGCGCCGTCGGCAAGTCATAGAGGTTGGACTCGACGAAGCGCGCGTCGACCCCGACCTCGGTGGCCAGCGAGCGGGCGAGTGCGATGGATTTCGGGGAGAAATCGACGCCGGTGACGATGGCTCCCCGCCGGGCCCACGAGAGCGTGCCGAGCCCGAAGTGACACTGCAGGTGCAGGAGCGTCTTGCCGGCGACGTCGCCGAGCTCCTCGACCTCGATCCGGTGCAACTGGCACCGCCCGGCCTTGAAGTCTTCGATGCCGTACACGTTACCGCGAGCATGGATGTCGGTCGCCTCGTCCCAGTGCTCGCGATTCAAATCCATCGGTGTGCTCATAGCCCGCTTCCGCCTTTGGAGGATTGTATACGCGCCCGCACCGCGCGCCAAGTGCCGCCCCGGGCCGCCAAACTTGAGATCGCAATTTGCAACCTCAAACGGGCAGGCGCGGCTTTCGGTCGATCGTCGTGTATCTTTCCCGACACAGATTGACACGCCGCGTGGGCGTTGTCATAAGCAAGCCGTGGAGAAACGGTTTGCCATGACCCCCGACTCGAGGATCGCGCGCCGGATCCTCTTCGTGCGGGGCCATAAGGTGCTGCTCGACCGGGACCTTGCTGTGCTGTACGGGGTCTCGACCAAACGGCTCAACGAGCAAGTACAGCGCAACATCGAACGTTTTCCTTCCGATTTCATGTTTCAGTTGACTCCCGAAGAGGCCGAATCTTTGAGGTCGCAATTTGCGACCTCAAACAGGGGACGGGGCGGCCGGCGTTACTTTCCGTACGCCTTCACGGAGCAAGGGGTTGCCATGCTGTCCGGCGTACTCAAGAGCCGCCGGGCGGTGCTTGTCAACGTCGAGATCATGCGGACCTTCGTGAAGCTGCGCCAGATCCTCTCATCGCACGCGGAGCTGGCCCGCAAGCTCGAGGAGTTGGAGAAGAAGTACGACAGCCAGTTCAGGGTGGTCTTTGACGCGATCCGCGAGCTCATGAGCGCGGAGCCCGGCGAAAGGCGCCCGGTGGGTTTCCGGCCGTCGCGAAATCCGGGTGAAGCACGCTCGACAGGAATACGCGTATAGTCTGAGCGGTCCGAAGATCGATGGCTCAACCGGAGAGCGCCAGCCCGACGAATGTTCCCGCCTCCCCGACGACGCTGCCCGTCGAGGGCTTCCGGGGCACGCCCGAAGAGATCGAACGCCAGTGGTACGAGCAGGTCTACCGCGGGCGCGGGGACAGCATGCTCCAGCTGACCTGGCGCGCGGTGCTCATGGGTTCGGTGCTCGGCGGTGCGCTCTCGCTCACCAACCTCTATATCGGGCTCAAGGCGGGCTGGGGCTTCGGCGTGGCGATCACCGCGAGCATCCTCTCGTACGCGATCTGGACCACGCTGCACCGGGTCGGCATCGTGCGCACGCCCATGACCATCCTCGAGAACAACTGCATGCAGTCCACGGCCAGCTCGGCCGGGTACTCCACCGGCGGCACGCTGATCTCCGCCTTCGCGGCCTACATGCTCATCAACAACAGCACCATGTCCTTGCCCACCATGCTCGCGTGGGTGTTCTGCCTGTCGGTGCTCGGCGTCACCATGGCGATCCCCATGAAGCGGCAGATGATCAACGTCGAGCAGCTGCGCTTCCCCAGCGGCATTGCCGCGGCCGAGACGCTGCGCGCGCTCCACTCCGTCGGGGAATCGGGGATACGGTCGGCCCGCGCGCTGGGCTGGGCCGGCCTGCTGGCGGTCGTCAGCAAGTTCTGGACCGAGGGGCTGGTGGTCGTGAGCGCGAAGCTCGCGCCTTTCATGATCGGCACGTGGGTGGCCGCGCTGAACCAGCGCGTGTTCGGCCCCGCATGGATGGGGCGCACGGTGATGTTCTCCTGGGAGCCCATGTTCATCGCCGCGGGCGCCATCACGGGGCTCCACGTGTGCTGGAGCATGTTTCTCGGGAGCGTCACGGCGTGGATGATCTTCGCGCCCATCCTCCAGCACCGCGGCATCATCCAGGGCTCGGGCTACGCGACGATCGTGCAGTGGACGCTCTGGGGCGGCGTCGCCTGCATGGTCACGTCGAGCCTGCTCTCGTTCGGGCTCCAGTGGCGGACGGCGCTCCGTGCCTTCACCGATCTCCGGGCGATGTTCGGCGGCGGCCGGGGAGCCGCAAACGATCCCGTCGACGCGATCGAGACGCCCGCCTCGTGGTTCATCACCGGCCAGGTCGTCGGGTTCCTCAGCCTGGCGTGGCTCGGCCACCGGACCTTCGGCATGCCGTACTGGCAGACGGCGGTCGCTGTCGCGCTGTCATTCGCGCTTGCGCTCGTCGCGTGCCGCGTCACCGGCGAGACCGACACCACGCCCGTGGGCGCGATGGGCAAGATCACCCAGCTCACGTTCGGCGCGCTCAGCCCGGGCCACATGAACATCAACCTCATGAGCGCCAACATCACCGCCGCCGCGGCGGGCAGCAGCGCCGACCTGCTCACCGACCTCAAAAGCGGCTATCTCCTCGGCGCGCACCCGCGGAAGCAGTTCATCGCGCAGTTCGCCGGCATCTTCGTCGGGACGCTCGTCAGCGTGCTGTGCTTCCGGCTCCTCGTGCCCGACGCCAGCGCGCTTGGCACCGACCAGTTCCCCGCGCCCGCGGCGCAGACGTGGCGCGCTGTCGCCCTCGCGCTCTCACAAGGTCTAGGCGCCCTCGGGCCCGTCAAGATCTGGAGCATCGTCGTCGGCGGGCTCGTGGGCATCGTCCTCACGCTGCTTCCGAGGATCTTCCCGGCGCGCCGGCACCTCATCCCGTCGCCGGCCGGCGTGGGCCTGGCGTGGACCTTCCACTGGCACTACGGCCTGCTCTTCTTCATCGGCGGCGTGCTCGGCTGGTGGGTCCAGAAGAAGCATCCGAAGTGGTCGGAGGAGCTCACGTTCCCCGTGGCGTCCGGCTGGATCGCCGGCGAGAGCCTGATGGGCGTGAGCCTCGTGATATGGGAGAACGGCCCGGAGCTTCTGCGCAAGATTTTCGGCCGTTGAAGAGCTAGCGCGACGGGCGACGGCCCGCCAGTCGCTCGAGAGGCAGCACGATCACGGCGAGTCCGAGCAGGACCAGCCCCATGCCTGCCAGGCGCAGTGCCCCGAAGCGCTCGCCGAATACGAGTGACGAGGCATAGGCCGCGACGAAGGGCGCGAGGAGAGCGAAGGGCGTCACTGTCGCCGCCGAGTAGCGACGCAAGAGATTGCCCCAGATCGCGTAGGCGAGGACGGTCGCGACCAGGCCGAGATAGAGCGCGGCGCACACCGCGAGCCACGACGCTCCGGTCACCGCCCGGGCGATGCCGGCGGGACCGTCGAGCGCGATCGACAGCGCGAGCGACGGAAGCGGTGGAACCAGGCTGAGCCAGACCATGAGATTCAGCATCTCCACGGGGGGGAGCCGCTTGACGAGCACGTTCCCGATCCCCCAGCTGATGGCGGACATCGCCGTGAGGCAGAGCCCAACCGCGGTGAGATCGTGCCCGACGGTCACCGCGATCACGGCGAGGCCCGCAAACGCTACGGCCGTCCCGCACAGCTGGCGGCGGGTCGGCTTCTCCTTCAGGACCACGCCGGCGAAGAGGATGGTGAAGAAGGCCTGCGTCTGGACGACGATCGACGCCAAGCCGGGAGGCATCCCGTTGGCGATGCCGAAGAACTGGAAGAGGAACTGCCCGGCAAACAAGGTTAGGCCGACAGCGCACAGAACTGGCCACGTGATGGGGGGACGCCCGACGAGCACGACGGGAACGGAGGCGATGAGAAACCGCAAGGCGGTGAGCTGAGGCGGCGAGAAGCTCTCGAGCCCTATCTTGGTCGCGACGAAGGCAATGCCCCAGATGACCGCGACGAGCACGGCCAGGAAGATGTGAAAGGGCGTCATGCGGGTACTTTACTCTGGGCGCGGGCGAGCCGGGGTATGCTGAGGTCGCTATGGCCTGGGATCCGACGCAGTACCTGAAGTTCGCCGACCAGCGTTTGCGGCCGGCGGTCGACCTGTTGAACCGGATCGACGTCGCCGACCCGGCCGAGGTCTGTGACCTGGGCGCCGGCGCGGGCAACGTGACGCGCCTCCTCAAGGCGCGGTGGTCGAACGCGCGCGTCACCGGCGTGGACGCATCGCGGGAGATGCTCGCGAAGGCGGCCGCGGCGGCTCCGAAGATCACGTGGCAGCAGGGCGATCTGGCGACGTGGCGGCCTGAGCGACCGGCCGACGTCATCTACTCCAACGCGGCCTTGCACTGGCTCGGCGACCACGAGCGGCTGTTCCCCGCGCTGTTGTCCTCGCTGGCGCCCGGAGGCGTGCTCGCGGTGCAGATGCCCCGCAATTTCTCAGCGCCGTCTCACACCGCAATGGCCGAAGCGGCTCGGAGCGGGCCGTGGAAGGCGAAGCTCGAGCCGCTGCTCCGCCCGATACCGGTCGCTGAGCCGGCCTTCTATTACGGCGTGCTTTCACCGCGCGTCGCAACACTCGACATCTGGGAGACCGAGTATCTCCAGGTGCTCGAAGGCGAGCACCCGGTGAAGGAGTGGACCAAGGGCACGTGGCTCAAGCCGCTGCTCGACGCGCTCGAGGAGCCGGAGCGGAGCGGCTTCGAGGCCGCGTATGCCGAGCTGGTCGCGCGCGCCTATCCGCGCCGCGCCGATGGCCGCACGCTCCTGCCGTTCCGCCGCCTCTTCATCGTGGCCACGGCGCGTCAGGGCTGAGCCGATGCGAATCCTGCTCGTGTCGTGCTACGAGCTCGGCCATCAGCCGCTGGCGGTGGCCTCGCCGCTGGCGTTCCTCGAGCGCGCCGGCTTCGCCGCCGAAGCGCTCGACATCTCCGTCGAGGAGTTCGACGCCGACACGGCGGCGCGCGCCGATTTGGTCGCGATCTCCGTCCCCATGCACACGGCGCTCCGGCTGGGTGTACGCGTGGCCGAGCAGATCCGCCGGATCAACCCGCGCAGCCACATCTGCTTCTACGGGCTCTACGCGTCGCTGAACGCGGAGCACCTGCTCGAGCACTGCGGCGACTCGGTGATCGGCGGCGAGTTCGAGTCCGCGCTGGTCGCGCTGGCGGAGGCGCTTGCGGCCGGGCGCCCTGGCGCGGTCGAGGGAGTCCACCTGCGCGGCTACGCCGCCAGCCCCGTCCTGACGCGCCTGGCCTTCGCCCTGCCGAGCCGGAGCGCGCTGCCGCGGCTCAAGAAATACGCGCACCTGGAGAAAGACGGCCGCAAAGATCTTGTGGGCTACGTGGAGGCGAGCCGCGGGTGCCTGCACCTGTGCCTGCACTGCCCGATCCCGCCCGTGTACGGCGGCCGGTTCTTCGTGGTGCCGCAGGAGATCGTCCTCGCTGACATCCGTCAGCTCGTGGGCGCCGGCGCGACCCACATCACCTTCGGCGACCCGGATTTCCTGAACGGCCCCGGGCATTCGCTCGCGGTGGTTCGCGCCATGCACGCCGAGTTCCCGTCGCTGACCTTCGACTTCACCGCGAAGGTCGAGCACATTCTCGAGCGTGAGGATCTGTTTCCCGAGCTGCGACGGCTCGGCTGCGCCTTCATGATCTCGGCCGTCGAGTCGCTGAGCGAGACCGTGCTCGCCAATCTCGAGAAAGGCCACACGCGCGCCGACGTATCACGCGCGCTCAAGATAGTCCGGGACGCGGGCATCGCCTTCCGGCCCACGTGGGTCGCCTTCACGCCGTGGACGACGCTCGAGGACTACGTGGAGATGTTCGATTTCGTCGAGTCAGAGAAGTTGATCGACCACGTCGACCCCGTCCAGTTCACGCTGCGGCTCCTGGTCCCGCCCGGCTCGGCGCTGTTGCCGCGCGAGGCGATCGCGCCGCACCTGGGCCCGCTCGACCAGGCCGCCTTCATCCATCGCTGGACGCATCCCGACTCGCGCATGGATCTGCTTCAGCGGGAGGCGAGCCGCATCGTCGAAACCGCGGCCGATGGGGATGCGGCCGCGACGTTCTACCGGCTCAAGGCGTTGGCCTATTCGACGGCGGGCCTGCCGCTTGAGCCCGAGCCGGCGCTCGCGCCCGACAGACGGCGGCCGCCCAGGCTGACCGAAGCGTGGTTCTGCTGAGCGGAGCCAACCGAGGGCCAGTTCGGCCCTCTCAAGCCGGCGCTCCACGAGGGCGTGTCGGGCGTGGTCGTGTAGGGGACTGCCGCTGGCACGGGGGGCCGCTTGGCGCTATGATGCTGGCCCACCGACACAGGGGGGTCATCATGGACGAGACGGCTGTTGCTCGCGTAACCGGCGTGGCGCAGGTGTTCGACCTCCACGCGCTCAAGGCGTTCGTGCCCGAGAAGCGTGTGCGCAAGATGCTCTTCAAGACCGACCAGCTCTGGTCGGAGATCGTCTGCTACGAGCCCGGGCACTCCACGGTCATGCACCAGCACCCCAGGGAGGAGGAGGCGATCTTCGTCCTCGAGGGCACGGCCAACATGAACATCGACGGCCACGAGGTTGTGGTGCCGGCCGGCTCGATCGTCAAGTTTCCGAATGCCGTGATGCACGATGTCCGCAACCTGGGTACGGAGCGTTGCGTGATCATGTTTCTCAAGGTCAATCCGAAGGTCTTGAAGGGGAGCCACGATGGGTAACGTCGAGCGCTGCGACAAGACGCTGCCGCTGAACGAGATGATGTACCACGTGCGCCACGACGCGGCGCTCCGCGCGCGCTGGCTGACCGACCTCGAGGGCATCGCGCGGCAGTTCGGGCTGAGCCGCGAGGAATACGAGGCGCTGCGCGACATGGATGTCCGGCGGCTCCACGATATCGGCGTGCACCAGTACTACGTCCCGCAGATCCTCCGCCTCTTCCACGGCGCATCCGCCAACGCCAACAGCCATCCCGCGCTCGAGGCCTACAAGCGAGCGTACCCCGAGGAAGCGGCCAAGTCCGCGCGGCTCCAGGAAGACATCGAGCGGCGGGAGCGCTGAGCCATGGCCACAATCGTCGCCGCGATGGCCATGACGCATTCCCCGGGGCTGACCGGGTGGTTCGGCGCGGCCCCCAAGCGCCAGCAGGAGACGACGCTCCGGGCCACGGCCGAGATGCGTGAGCGCCTCGCCGCCGCGCGCCCCGACGTCGTACTGGCGTTCAGCAACGACCACCTGCTCAACTGGCCGATCAACAACACGCCGGAGTACACGGTCGGGATCGCGGCCGAGCACGTCGGCCCCGCTGACTGGTACGACGAGTGGCTGGGCCTGAAGAAGTACAAGATCCCCGGCAATCCGGCCCTCGCGCGCTACATCGTCAACGAGGGGGCGCGCCGGCGCCTCAGCTTCGCCTACCTCCGCCAGATCCAGTTCGACGACGGCATCTCCGTGCCCATGCACTATCTCAATGCCACAGGCGCAATCCCGCTCGTGCCCGTGACAATGAACTGCACGGTGCCGCCGATCCCGACGCCGGAGCGCGCCTACCAGGTCGGAACCACATTGCGCGAGATGCTCAAGGCCTATCCGGGCAAGGAGCGGATCGCCATCCTCGCGACCGGCGGCCTCTCGCACGAGCCGGGAGGGCCGCGCTACTTCTGGGTGGACGAGGAGTTCGACCTCTGGTTCCTGGATCTCTTGAAAAAGGGCGACCACGAGACGCTCCTGCGCGAATGCACGCTCGAGCGGATGGAAGCGGCGGGCTCGGGCGGCACGGCGGAGCTGATCGCGTGGGTCCTCGCGTTGGCCTTCACGACGGGCCCCGCCGAGGTGCTCGCCTACATGCCCGCCATCGCGTGGCGCACCGGCACGGGCATGGTCGTCTGGCCCGGCCTCGCCTAGCCGTCCATCCAACCCTCGGTCGCAATGAGGCGCTCGACGCGCTGGCGGATCTCATCCCGGATCTGCCGGACGCGCTCGAGCGGCTTGCCCTTCGGGTCCTCGATTGGCGGGTCTTCGATCGGCCAGTCGTCACGCTTGAGCCCCGGCACGAAGGGGCAGGACTCGCCGCAGCCCATGGTGATGAGGAGCTGGCTGGCGGCGGCGAGCTGATCGGTCAGCCGAGCCGGCTTGGCGGCCGACACGTCGATGCCGACCTCCCGCATGACGACCACGACCTCGGGGTGCACCCGGTCACCGGGCTCGGTGCCGGCAGGGAAGGCGCGGGCGCGGCTCGGGTCGGCCAGCGCGTTGAAGAACGCCGCCGCCATCTGGGAGCGGCCCGCGTTGTGGACACACGCGAAGACCACCTGCGTCGTTATCTGGGGCCCTCCTCTTCTCGCGACTGATCCGGTGCCAGCCACCGGAACAACGCCGTGGCCGCCGCCGCGCCGATCAACTGGGCGAGGATGAAGCCCGGCGCATCGGCCGGACGGATGCCGGCGAACGTATCGCTGGCGGAGCGGGCGAGCGTCACCGCCGGGTTCGCGAACGACGTGGACGCGGTGAACCAGTACGCCGCCGTGATGTAGCCGCCGACGGCAAAGGCCACGGTGCCGGTGCGGAGACGCGCGCATCCCCAGATCACGACGAGCAGGCCGAAGGTGGCGACGAACTCGCTGAAGAGCTGGGCACCGCCCTGGCGTGCGTGACGCGAGGCGAAGAAGACGGGCTCCGAGAACATCGTGTTCGCGGCAGCGACACCCGCGAAGGCGCCCACGACCTGCGCCGCGATATACGCAGGCGCGTCACGCCATGGAAATCCGCCGCGCCAGGCATCGGCGAGCGTCACCGCCGGGTTGAAGTGCGCGCCCGAGATCGGCCCGAACGCCAGGATCAGGGCGA
>DASYVT010000088.1 GCA_035936835.1 Candidatus Methylomirabilota bacterium
AGGTTCAGGCCGAGCCCAAAGATCGCGAAGATCCAGATCTCGGTGGCGATAGCGTGCCGGACGAAGACCGGGAGCAGGACGACCGCGGCCAGGATGGCCAGCCAGGCTTTGCTCATCGGAGTAGCCGCGCGGCCGAAGACATCAGGCAGCGGTCAGACCTCTTCGCGCGAGCGCTCATCGGATACCGAATAGTCCCTGGGGACGCACCAGGAGCACCGCTGCCATGACGGCGAAGATGACAGCCACCGAGGCTTCGGGCCAGACGAGCGCCACGAGGCTCTGGGCCACGCCGACGAGCAATCCCGCCACGATGGAGCCCAGCAGGTTGCCGAGCCCCGCCAGCGCGACGACGACGAAGGCGATGCCGAGCATGTCCACGCCCATCCAGGGGTTCAGGCCCCGGATCGGCGCGGTCAGGGCGCCGGCGATCCCAGCCAGGACGCAGCCGAGCGCGAAGGCCGCGGTGAAGAGGCGGTGGATGTCGATGCCGAGGAGGGAGACCATCTCCTTGTCCTCGATGCCCGCGCGCATGATGGCGCCGTAGCGCGTCTTCTCGAGGAAGAGCCAGGCGCCGAGCACGAGGAGCGCGGCCGCGAGCATCACGAAGAGGCGGTACTTCGGGTAGAACGTGATGCCGAGGTTGACGCCGCCCCGCAGCAGAGGCGGCGGGAGCTGGCTCATGCCGACGGGGCTCCAGACGATGATGATGCCCTCCGTGATGATGAGCGAGAGCCCGAACGTGAGCAGGAGCTGATAGTCGTGGCCGGCTTTGTACAGCGGCCGGATCCCGCCGTACTCGATCAGCACGCCCAGGAGCCCGACTCCGAGTGGCGCGAGCACGAGGGCCAGCCAGAAGTTGCCGACGAGCTGAATCACCGTATAGAGGAGATACGCGCCGAGGGCGAAGAGAGCGCCGTGGGCGAAGTTCGGGATGTTCAGCACGCCCGTGATGATGCTGAGCCCGATGCCCATCAGGGCATAGAGCATGCCCGTGGCGAGGCCGTTGAGGATCTGGCTGAAAAGAAGCGCTGTGCTCACGTTGCGGAGAGCCCCCGGCGGCGGTCGCGGAGCCGCCGCCGGGGACCCGGGCCAGTCCTAGAGAGAGCCGATATCTTTGCAGGCGGCGTATTCGGCCGGCAGCGGCGTCGAGCCCGTCGCGACGATGTCGGCGAAGTCCATGGGGTTCTTCATCGCGTCCTTCTTCTTGCAGCGCATGAAGAAGTACGGCCGCAGTGTCTGGTGGGTCTTCGCGTCCACGCGCATGCGCCCCACCAGGTCGTCCACCTCGAGGCCTTCGCAGGCCTTGATCACGTCCGGCACCTCGGTGGACTTGGCCTTGTCCATCGCGTGGAGCATCATCCGCGTCATGCCGTAGGCCGCCGCCGGCGCGTAGCCGGGAGGACCGCCGAACTTGGCCTGGTAGTTCTTCACGAACTCTTTCGCCACGGGCGTGTCGGCGGTGTAGTAGAAGTTCGAGCCGACCCACATGTTCTCGCGGATCTCCGGATTGAGCTGCACCAGCTCCTCGACGCCGGAGGACCACGTCAGGATGAGCGGGACTTTCGGGGTCAGCCCGAAGTTGAAGATCTCGCGCGCGCCGGTGACGGCGTCGAGGCCGAAGTTGATCATGACCACCACGTCGGGCTTGTTGGCGGCCGCCTTGGTGACATAGTTGGAGAACTCGCGCTCGCCGAGCGGGTGCCGGTCGGCGCCGACGAACTCGATTCCGTGCCCCTTGCCCACTTCCTTGACGTACTTCTCCACCGACCAGCCGAAGGCGTAGTCGGCGACCAGGAGATGCCAGCGCTTGGCCTTGGGGTTGGCCTGCATGAAGGTGTCCACCACGGTCTTGGCGGCCGTGTAGGGGCTCGCCGCCCACTGGAAGGAGTAGCGGTGGCAGCGCGCGCCCGAGATGTCCTCGGTGCCGCCGCTGAAGTAGTGGAAGACCTTCTTGCGCTTGGCCACCTCCGACACGGCCAATGCGACGCCCGATGACCACGGGCCGATGATGTATTTTGCCCCATCGGAGTCGACGGCTTCCTCGGCGCGCCTCGTCGCGGAGCCGGCCTTGGTCTCGGAGTCTCGGGTGATGTACTTGACGGACTTGCCCTGAACCTTCATCCCGCGCTCGTCGAGGGCCATCTTCATGCCGCGGTCGAGAACGGGACCCACGTCGGAGAAGGCGCCGGTGAAGGGCCAGAGGCCCAGCATGACGACCTCTTTCTGCTGGGCCCGGAGCACGGCCGGGAAGCCGAGCCCCGCCGTCGCGGCGGCACCGCCCAATTTCAGGACATCGCGTCGAGTGAGTTCGCTCATCGTGGGTCCTCCGCGCTGCTGTGGGTTCGAGTTGCTCCCTGTTCCTTCGGTGGTGGGAGAATCGGCCCAAGGCGGCTCCGTGTCAAGTAGGTGCCTTGACAGCCCCGCAAGCCGGGTCTAGATTCGCGGCAACTCGCAGCAACTGACGCCGGCTCCCACCGCGCCGATAGGGAGGTCTACATGTCACGTGCCCGCGCCGGGCTGTACCGGCTCGCCATCGCCGTCCTCACCGCCACCACGCTTACCTCGCCCGCCGTGGCCGCCGATACGCTCAACGCCTACTCGATCTGGCCGGAGAACTGGGCGCGGCCCATGCTCCAGGAGTTCGAGCAGGCGACGGGGATCAAGGTGAACTTCGTGCGCTTCTCTTCTGGTGAGGCGCTGGCCCGCGTCATCGCCGAGAAGGGCAACCCGCAGGTGGACGTGCTCTTCGGCGGCCCCGTCGAGACCTTCGCCGCCGGCATCAAGGAGGGCATCTTCGAGCCCTACAAGCCCCCTTCGTTCGGCTCCCTGCCCGCCCGCTTCAAGCAGGGGGAGGGCTACTGGGTCGCCATTGCCGACGACCCGCTCGTCTTCATGACGAACGCAAAGTTCCTCAAGGAGGCGAGCCTCAAGCCGCCGGCGTCGTGGGAGGACCTGCTGAACCCCGCCTACAAGGGCATGCTCCAGATGGCGGACGCGCGCACCTCGGGCACGGCGGTGACGCGCATCTTCTCCATCATCGAGGTCAACGGGCGGAACGAGGACAAAGCCTTCGACTACATGAAGAAGCTCCGGCGCAACGTGCAGGTCTACACGAAGAGCGGCGGCGGCGGGACGCTGCCGGTGGGCCTCGGCCAGGCGGGCGGCGGCATCTTCTTCATCGTGGACGCGCTCGACACCAAGGCCAAGGGGTACGACGTCGTCATCAGCTTCCCGCGCGAGGGCATCGGCACCTCGGCCGAGGCCATCGCGCTCCTCAAGGGCGCGAAGCACCCCGAGCTCGGCAAGAAGCTGATCGACTGGGCCACCAGCCCCGCCATGCAGAGCCTCTTCGCCAAGCACAAGATCAACTTCGTGCCGGCGAGCCCCGAGGTCAAGGTCGAGCCCTCCCTGGCGGAGGTGCTCAAGGGCGCCAAGATCTTCCCCATCGATGACGCCTACGCCGGCGCCAACCGCAAGCGCGTCGTGGACCGCTGGATCAGCGAGGTCCTGAACGCGAAGGAATGACGGCCGCCGTGAGGCGGCTCGGGCGCGACCCCGCTCTCCTGGTGACGGTCCTCGTTCTCTGGGCGCTGCTCGGGCTCTTCGTCCTCTTCCCCCTGGCGCGCCTCTCCTGGCTTGCCTTCTTCGAAGGCGGCCGCCTCTCGCTCGGCCACGTTTGGAGCGTGCTCGGCGACCCCAACCACCGCCAGGCCTTCGCCAACAGCCTGCTGCTGGCGGCGCTGGTGGGCGTGGGCGGCACGGCGCTGGGCTTCCTCTTCGCCTACACCGCCGCGCGCGCGGGGCTCGGGCGCTGGTGGCTCGCGGCGCTCGACGCCGCCACGCTCCTGCCGCTCGTCTCACCGCCCTTCACGACGGCCATCGCCATGATCTTCTCCTTCGGGCCGCGCGGCCTCATCACCTATCACCTGCTCGGGATCAAGGGGGCGACCGCCTACGGGCTCCACACCACGCTCTTCGCGGAAACGCTGACCTACTTCCCCATCGCGTATCTCACGCTCCGGCCGATTCTCGCGGCGATTGACCCGAACGTGGAAGACATGGCGTTCTCCCTCGGGTCTTCGCGGTGGCGGGTTTTCAGGACGGTGACGCTGCCGCTGGCGGTGCCGGGTTTCGCCAATGCGTTCCTTTTGCTTTTCGCCGCCTCGCTGGCGGATTTCGCTACGCCGCTGATCCTGGCGGGCAACAGCTTCCCCGTGCTGCCGACGCAGGCGTATCTCCAGATCACGGGGCTCTTCGACTTCAGGGGCGGCGCCGTGCTGTCCTTTGCGCTCCTCGTGCCGGCGGCGGCCGTGTATCTCCTCCAGCGCTACTGGGTCGGCCGCGGCGCCTACGTCACGGTCACGGGCAAGGCCGGGCCCGCGACGGTCATCAAGAGCGTGGCGCCGTGGGCGCGGCGGCTCCTGCTCGCGGCGTGCGCGGCGGTGGCCGTGGTCATCGGCTACTTCTACGCGCTCCTCTTCTACGCTTCCGTGGTCATGGCCTTCGGCGCCAACCACGCGCTCACGTGGCGGCACTACCACGTGATCTTCACGGAAGGGCTCAAGGCCATCCACGACACGCTCATCATCGCGGGCGTGGGCATGCCGCTGGGCGGACTCTTCGGCGTCCTCGTGGGGTACCTCGTCGCGCGGCGGCGCTTCCCCGGGCGGCGGGCCATGGAGTTGGTCTCGATGATCAACTACGCCCTGCCCGGCACCATCGTCGGCATCGCGTACCTGATCGCGTTCAACAGCCCCCCGCTGGCGCTCACGGGCACGGCGCTCATCATCGTCGCCTGCTACGTCTTCCGCTACAGCCCGACGGGCATCCGCGCGACGGTGGCGCTCCTCCAGCAGATCGATCCCAGCATCGAGGAGGCCTCGCAGGGGCTGGGGGCGCGCAGCGGCATGACCTTCAGGCGCGTCACCCTGCCGCTCATCCTGCCCGCCTTCTTCGCGGGGCTCGGCGTCGTCTTCATCCGCTCGATGACCGCGATCAGCGCGACCATCTTCCTGGTGTCCATCAACTGGACGCTCATCACCGTGCGCATCCTCGAGAACATGACGGAGCTCTCGCTCGGCCCCGCCGCGGCCTTCTCCGTGCTGGTCGTCGCCATCGTCTTCGTGGTGATGGCGGCAATCTCCTGGGCGCTCCGGCGGCTCCGGTCTGCGGGCAGTCTCCAGGTCACGAGCTTCCTCGGTGGCTAGCCCCTCCCCCGTCGCGATCCGGCTCGAGGGCGTCTCCAAGCGCTTCGACCACCGCGTCAAGGGCCTAGTCTACGCCGTCCGCGACGTGAGCCTGGACGTGCGTCCGGGAGAGCTGCTGACCCTTCTCGGCCCCTCCGGGTGCGGCAAGACCACGACGCTCAGGATGATCGCGGGCTTCCAGGAACCCGACGCCGGGCGCGTGTGGATCGGCGGCCAGGACGTGACGGGCCTCATGGCCAACCAGCGGAACATCGGCTTCGTCTTCCAGAGCTACGCGCTCTTCCCCCATCTCACCGTCTTCGAGAACGTCGCCTACGGCCTGCGCGTCCAGCGGCACGCCGAGCGCGAGATCGCCCGCGCGGTCGGCGAGGTGCTGGACCTCGTCGGGCTCGCCGGCTACGACCGCCAGATGCCTCACCAGCTCTCGGGCGGCGAGCAGCAGCGGGTGGCGCTGGCTCGGGCCATCGTCGTGAGACCCCGGGTCCTGCTCTTCGACGAGCCGCTGTCGAACCTCGACGCGCGGCTCCGCATTCAGATGCGCGGCGAGATCCAGCGACTCCAGAAGACGCTCGGCATCACGGCGGTCTACGTCACCCACGACCAGGAGGAGGCCATGGCGATCTCCGACCGGATCGCCGTCATGCACCAGGGCGTCATCGTCCAGGAGGGCAGCGCAGAGACGCTCTACCACCGTCCCGCCTCGGAGTTCGTGGCCCAGTTCATCGGCAGGACGAACCTCCTGCGCGGTCGCGTGACGGCCGCGGGAGACGCCGGGGTCGAGGTCGAGGTCGAGGGCCACAGGTTCAGTGTGGCGGCGGATGGCCCGCGGCCCGCCGTCGGCGCGTCCGTCACGCTCGTGCTTCGTCCCGAGTCGATCGCCATATCCACCGCCGGGGCCGGCCTGAGAGGGACGGTCGTGTCACGCACTTTCCTCGGTGAGAAGGTCGAGTACCACGTGCGCGTGGGCGGCGAGACCCTGCACGTGACGGACTACGGCGCGGGCGGTTCCCGGCTCCTCGCCCCGGGCGGGGCCGTCACCCTCGACGTGCCCGCGACCGGCGTCTGGATTCTCGAGGGCGGAGCGTGATCCTCATCGCCCTCCTGGCGCTCCCGCTGCTGGCCCAGCTCTTGGCCCAAGCCGAAACCGTTCATGGCGGCGATTCGGTGTTTCTCTCTCCCGGCATCGGCATCGCCTGGGGCGTGCTCCGTGCGCCGACTGAGGAGGAGACCGTCGTCGTCACCCGCATCAGCAATCCGATGGCGCGCTACGCGTACCTCCGCGCGGAAGGCGTGAACCCCTTTACCGGGCGGCGCACCGCGGTCGTCGAGGGCGTGCCGCTCGGGGCGCGGGCCGACGTCAAGAGCCCCCGCGCGGGCTTCGCGGACTTTCCCCGCCGCGAGTTCCACCTCTTTGCTACCGAGGCTGAATGGCGCGCCCGGAAGCCCGCGCTCACCGTGTATTATCTCGGTGTGCCGGACACCACGCCCGAGTTCACGTCCCAGGCCGCGCTGGATGCTTACCTGGCAGGCACCCAGCCCCCGGCCCGCTGAAGCCATGGAGGCTCGCGTCATGTCAGTCCGGGTCGAGCAGAACGGGGCTGTGGGCATTGTCATCATCGACCGCCCCGAGAGAAAGAACGCCGTGGACGGGCACACCGCCCGCGCCCTGGCCGAGGCCTTTCGAGCGGTGGAGGCCGATCCCGCCACGCGCGCGGCCGTGCTCTGGGGAGCGGGCGGTACCTTCTGCGCGGGCGCCGATCTCAAGGTCCTCGGCAGCGAGGGCAGCCGGATCAAGCCGACGGGCGACGGCCCGATGGGCCCGACGCGCATGCTGCTCTCCAAGCCCGTCATCGCCGCGGTCTCCGGCTACGCCGTCGCGGGCGGCATCGAGCTGGCGCTCTGGTGCGATCTCCGCGTGATGGAGGAGACGGCGACCTTCGGCGTCTTCTGCCGGCGCTGGGGCGTGCCGCTCGTGGATGGCGGGACGATCAGGCTCGCGCGGCTGATCGGCATGAGCCGCGCGCTCGACCTGGTCCTGACCGGCAGACCGGTGGGAGCGGCCGAGGCCGAGCGCATCGGCCTTGCCAACCGCGTCGTGCCTGAGGGACAAGCGCGTGAGGCGGCCGAGGCGCTCGCGCAGGAGATCGCCGCTTTCCCGCCCAACTGCGTCATAAGTGACCGCCGCTCCGTCTACGAAACCTTCGGGATGGACCTCGGAGCCGCCCTCGCGCGGGAGTTCGAGCTGGGCAAGGCCACCATCGACTCGGGAGAGAGCTTCGAAGGCGCAGCACGCTTCGCCGGTGGCGCGGGGCGTCACGGCGCCCCGGCGTCCTGAGAGGAGGCGCGAGCATGCCACAACGGCTGCTTCGCTACCGGACGACGTCCTTCGTGGGTTTCGTCGGGATATTCCTGTTCGCCGTGATCGCGCTCGCGCGCCTGCCCGCGCTCGGCCCGGCCGAGACGCCGGTGCACGCCCTCGCCTGGATCGGGGTGGTGGCCGCGGCCATCATCATGGGCCGGGCCTGGTGGAGCATGGCCCCGGAAGTCTTCGGCGGCCGGATGCCTCTCTTCCCTTTCGTTCTCCTCGTCCTCTTCGTCGCCTGGGTGTGGATCTGGTTCGCGATCGTCCTCGTCAAATGCGAGGGCTCGCCCAAGACCTGCGGACCTTGGCGCCTGGCGCTCGACGTCGGAGCGTTCGCCATGTATGCGACCCTGGCCTGGGTCGTGTGGTGGCGCACGCGACGGTGGTTGGTCGCCGCGCTCGTGCTGCTCGGCAGCATCGGGGCGCGTTTGCCCATCCACGTCCCCGGCCTGCCGCCCTGGGTCCGGCCGCTCGGGATCATCGTGCTCTCGTGGGGGCTGATCCTTGCCCTGGTCGCGCTCTTCAGCTCGGCCGCGAAGGCCCGCGCGGAGCCCGGGTCGCATACCCTGTTCGCGGCGGGATGGTTCCGCGTCGTGCTCATCCTCGCGGCGCTCGGGACGCTCCTCATCCTGAGCGTGCCCTACCTGCTCAGCTGGCTCACCCCCTAAGCCCGGGCGGAGGCTTCATGCTCCTCGAACACGAAGGCCGGCGTCCAAGCATTCACGCGAGCGCCTACGTCGCCCCCAACGCGACGGTGTCGGGCGACGTGACGATCGGGCCGGAGTGCCGCATCCTCTTCGGTGCGGTGCTGACCGCCGAGGGCGGCCCCGTGATCCTGGGCTCGCGCTGCGTCGTGATGGAGCAGGCGGTCCTGCGCGGCACGAAGACCCATCCGCTCCGGCTCGGCGACCACGTCCTGGTCGGCCCCCACGCGCATCTCTCGGGCTGCACCGTCGAGGACAATGTGTTCGTCGCCACCGGCGCCTCCGTCTTCAACGGCGCACGGATCGGCGCGCGGAGCACGGTCCGCATCAACGGGGTCGTCCACATCAAGACAGTCCTCGCCCCCGACACCGTCGTGCCCATCGGCTGGGTTGCCGTGGGCGACCCGGCGCGGATCCTCCCGCCCAACGCGCACGACGAGATCTGGGCCGTACAGGGGCCGCTGAACTTTTCGAAGACCGTCTTCGGACTCGATCCCGCGCCGGCCGGACAGAGCAACATGCCGGAGCGGATGCGCCGCTACGCGGCAGCCCTCGGCCGCCACCTTCACGATCGAATCCTCGATCGCCAAGGCTCCCCCGACTTCTAGCGGGTGAGGAGGCGGCGGAACCCTTCGAGCTCGGCGCGCGAGACCTCGGGGCGCCGACCCAGCTCGGCCAGCACCTCGTCGGCGCGGCGCTCGAGGTGCGTGGACAGGCGCGAGAACACCTTGAGCACGTGCAGCCCTTCGCTCGTGGCCTTGGACTTCGCGATCGAGCCGGCGAACGTGGCGACCATCGCGCTGTCCAGCTGCGCGTAGACCTCCATGGAGGTGGCGAGCGCCGGCCGGCCGTTGAGACCCGGGCCGTCGGCGTAGCGGAGGAGGATCACGACTTGGCCGCGGATGTCGGGCAGTACGCTCTGCTCGTAGCGCCCGCGCGCGTAGACGACGCGCAGGCCGCCGTCGCCGTGGAACGGCGTGATGAGCCCCGTGACGCCCCACCCGTCGTCGAGGTTCAGGCCGTCGGCGGTACGCCAGATGCGGTAGCGCGCCAGCTTCAGCGCCCGCGTCACCTGCGTGGCGAACTCCGGGTGGTCGAGCAGGTAGTCGAAGACGTCGAGGCGCAGGGGGTACGGCTCGATCTCGACGCGCGCCGAAACCGTCGCCTTCGCCAGCACCTTTTCGATGCGCGCCAGCTCGGCGGGCGGCACGCCCGACGGAAGCGCGGGCGCGCCCTCCCCCCCGGCGCCGAGAGCGGGCCGGAGGAGAGCGCCCGCGAACAACAGGAGGGCGCAGGAGAGCGCGCGGGCCGGGCGCCTGGGCCTAGAAGGTGCCGAGAACGGGACCACCGCCTCCGGGCGCCTGCGCATTGCTGTCGCTCCAGGTGATGACAACCTCGAAGGTGGTGGGCGTGGGCCCCTGCTCGACGATGATGTAGACGAGGTTCGCCAACACCGCGTTGTTGTTCACGCCGACCACGGCGCCGATGCCGTGACGCAGGTTGAGGCTCTTGGCGACGTACTTGTCCCACACGTCGCCGCGCGACTCCTGGAAGGCCATGAGCGGGATCCCCAGCTGCATCACCGGGACCCGGGTCGTGCCGCACGCCGCCGTGTACGGCTGGTAGAGCGTCAGCGGCGTCGTGCCCTTGAGCACGACGTGGTTCACGGCCTGCGGGCTCTCCCGGCCGTTGGGCTTGACGATCCAGATGCTGCGCTCGCCTGGCCTGCCGTCCCAGCGGACTTCGTCCCAGTATGAGTTGACGCCGCCGCGGGCGATTTGGGCCCGGATGGCGACGCCACCCCAGGCGCGCGCGATGCTGTCGGGCACGGCGTTGAGGGGGCGGTGGGTCACGTTCATTCCGCGGTCTCCGCTGCCCTGGTCCAGCAGCGCCGCGAGCCGCTGGAAGCCGGGCCCCGTGGCGCCGTCATCCAGCTCGCCCCGGCTGAGAAAGGACATCATCGCCTGGTCGAAGATGCTCGCGACCTTCAGCCGGTACTCCACGGCCCCTGCGGGCGTCTCCAGCGCAAGCACCGCGAGCAAGCACACGGCGACGACCGCCAACCTGCGTCCGAACGTGTCCATCGAGCCTCCTGGCGAGAGATGTGCCACGCTCCAAGGATTATCCCACCCGGAGGCCGGGGGAGCGAGCGAATGCGGCGCGCCACGCCTCAGGCGTGGAGGTCTTCGCGAGTCGTGGGCGCGGCAGAGCCCACCCGGTCCCACTGCTTCCGCAGCAGGAACTGGTAGAGCCCGATCGAGCCGCTCTCGAAGGCCATCGACGAGCACGCGAGGTAGAGCAGCCAGGTCCGGTAGGTGCGCTCGCCCGCGATCGCGCGGGCTTCGTCGGCACGGGCCTGGAGGCGCTCGACCCACTGGCGGCAGGTGCGCGCGTAGTGCAGGCGCAGGTTCTCGACGTCGAGCACTTCCCAGCGGGCGCGCTCCATCTCGGTCATGGTCTCCGAAACGCCGGAGAGATCGCCGTTGGGGAAGACCTGCTCGTAGAGGAAGTCGGTGTGGCTGGTCTGCTTCCAGTGGAACTCGTGGTGGATGCCGTGATTGAGGTAGAGGCCGCCGTCGTTGAGCATCTCGCGGACGCGGTCGAAGAAAACCGGGTAGTTCGGGACCCCGACGTGCTCGATGACACCGATCGCCGCGATCTTGTCGTACCGGGCGCCCGCCGGCAGGTCGCGCAGATCCCGGTACTCGACGAGACAGCGCCCCTCGAGGCCTTCCCGCTTGATGCGGGCGGCGGCCCATTCGGCCTGGGCCCGCGAGAGCGTTACCCCGTGCGCTGTGACGCCGTAGTGCTCCGCCGCCCAGATGGAGAGGCCGCCCCAGCCGCAGCCGATGTCGAGGAGGGTCTCACCCGGCTTGAGGTGAAGCTTGCGGCAGACGAGGTCCACCTTGTCCCGCTGCGCCTCCTCGAGCTTGCCGTCCGGCTCGCGGTAGTAGGCGCAGGTGTAGAGCATGAGCGGGTCGAGGAAGAGGGTATAGAAATCGTTCGAGATGTCGTAGTGGTGCGCGATGGCCTGGGCGTCCCGTGGCCGTGATCCCTGTGTCATGATCCCGCCTCCTTCATGCCGAATATCCCGTCGAAGACGATGCGTCGCCTCGCCAGCCCCAGCCCGAGGATGATCCGAACCGCGAGTCGCGCCACGGCCTCCGGCAGCCGCTCCAGCTGGCGCTCCAGCCAGCCGGGCTCCCCGGGCCCGTACAGCGCGGCGACCTGCTGCGCGTAGCTGTCGAGCGGGGTGCCGCCGTGGAGGAACCCCCGCGCCGCCTCCGCGGCGAGGATGCCGCTCCGGATGGCCGGGCCGATGCCCTCGCCCGAGAGATCACGGGCGAGCCCCGCCGCGTCTCCCACCAGCACGAAGCGCGCGCCCGACAGCCTGCGCGGCGCCCGGCGGCGCACGACGTAGGCGTGCCCCTTGAAGGGCTCTATGGGCATTGCATCCGGCAGCCTTCCGGAGGCGCGCAGCGCGGCCACCAGCGCTTCGCGCCTGCGCGGCAGGCTGCCGTCACCGCCCCCCGTGCAGCCGATGCCGATGTTGACGACGTCCCCCTTGGGAAAGTACCAGCCGTAGCCTCGAAGGTCGGGCTCGACGTAGAGCTCGGGCGCGCGCATGAAAACTCCGAGGCGCTCCACCCACTCGGGCGGAAGCCGCGTCTCGCTCTCCTGGGCCACCACCACCTCCTCGCGCCCCGAGACCTCGCCCAGGGCCCGCGCGACGGGACAACGATGGCCGCCCGCGCCGATCACGAGCGGCGCCTCGAAGCGGCCGCGGTCGGTCAGGACGGTGACGCCGTCCGGGCCCTGCTCGACCTCGGTCACGCGAATGCCCCAGCGGACGTCGGCGCCGGCGGCGGCCGCGCGCTCGAGGAGGTAGAGGTCGAACTCGCGACGGATGATGCCGTAGCTGGCGGGCGTCCGCCAGCCCGTCTCGTGCCGCGCCCCCTCGAACTCGAGGACGCACGCGTCGAACGGCTGGATGGTCAGCGGGTACTTGTCGGGGTCGACCTCGAGGTCACGGAGCGCCTCGGGGGTCACCCACCCCGCGCAGATCTTCACCCGCGGGAACACCGCGGCGTCGAGCACGAGGGGACGCAGCCCCGCCTTCGCGAGCCGCCAGGCGGCCGTGCTGCCTCCCGGGCCGCCTCCGACGACGATGACATCGAAGGCGGACGCGCGGTGGCTCACGACTTCAACCCTTCCCATCAGCCCTTCCCATCAGCCCTTCCCCTCAGCCCTTCCCCTCAGCCCTTCCCATCAGCCCTTCCACAGCGAGAGCAGAAGCCGGAGCTTCAGGAATAGCGGGACGCGGAGCTCCTCGACTTCGAACGCGACAGGCATGATCGCGAAGATATCGCCCTCGAAATCGACGGCGCTGTTCACGTAGGCGAGGGCGAAGTCGTAGGGCTTCGGGTGGAGGATCAGGTGCAGGAAGGTCTCCGCCGACTTGATGACCACGGCGCAGAGGGGCTTGTCGCCGGCAAGCCGTACCTCGCTACCGTCCCACAGCCTGAAGGTCACCGGCGCCTGGATGCGGCCGAAGACCTCCCGCAGGATGGCGGCCGCGCGAGCCGGGGTCGGGCTTGGGAGAAATCGCGCGATCATGGGTCCCTC
The DNA here is from genome assembly GCA_035936835.1 of Candidatus Methylomirabilota bacterium. NCBI lineage: Bacteria > Methylomirabilota (SeqCode) > Candidatus Methylomirabilota bacterium. The sequence goes on from DASYVT010000088.1 coordinate 12,900, forward strand.
CGGAGCCTTTCTAGCGGGGCGCGGAGCCGTTGTCAAGCGGGACTCCGGCCACCACAGCCGGCTCCCGCCGCTTCAGCCGCGGATGGTCTTCATGACCTCCTGGTTGTCGAACGCGCGGGCCGGGGGGCCCTCGAAGATGATCTCGCCCCGGTCGATGGCGTAGAGCCTGTCGGCCACCCGGGACGCGGTCATCAGGTTCGACTCCGCGATGAGCAGCGACACGCCCATGGCCTTGATCTGCGTCACGGCTTCGATGAACCGGGTCACCACCACGGGCGCCAGGCCCTCGAACGGCTCGTCCAGCAGCAGGATGGAAGGGCTGAGCGTCATCGCGCGAGCGATGGCGACCATCTTCTTCTGGCCGCCCGAGAGGAAGAGCCCGCGCCGCTGGGTGAACGCGCGCACCTCGGGGAACAGCGAGAGCACGCGCTCGTCGATGCCGCTGTCACCCGCGGTGGCCACGGCCTTGCCGGCCGAGCGGGCAAGCGACTGGCTGATCACGAAGTTCTCGGCGACGGTCAGATCCGGGAAGATCCCGGAGTCCTCGGGAGAGTAACCAATCCCCGCGAGGGCGCGCGCGTAAGTGGGGAGCCGGGTGATGTCCTTCCCGTTGAACGTGACCGTGCCGCTGCGAATCGGTAGCAGACCCATGATGCTGTCGATGGTCGTGGTCTTGCCCGCGCCGTTGCGTCCCACCAGGACCACCGACTCGGCGTCCCCGACCTTCAGCGACACGCCGTTGAGGACGTGGGCGGGGCCGCGAAAGGTGTTGATCCGCTCGATCTCAAGCATGGCGCTGGGTCCCCAGGAGATTGGCCGTGACCTGTTCGTTGTTCCGGATCTCGTCCGGGGTGCCGTCGGCCAGGATCGTGCCCTGGTGCATGGCGACGATCCTGGGGCAATACTTGAAGACCACGTCCATGTCGTGCTCGACGATGACGGCCGTGATCCCCCCCGCCCGCACCACCTGCGTGATGATGTCCATGATCGGCGCCTTCTCCCGGGTGCTGACGCCGCTGGTGGGCTCGTCGAGGAAGAGGAGCTTGGGCTTGAGCGCGTAGGCGACGGCCACGTCCAGGAGCTTGCGCTCGCCCTGGCTGAGCCCGCCCGCCACCATTTCGGCCTTGCCCGCCAGCCCGAACTGCTGGAGCACGGCCACGGCCTCGTCCCGGACGGCCCGGTCCGCGTCCGATAGCGTGAACAGCTTCCGGGTCTTGCCGTCCCGCGAGAAGATGGCCAGCGCCAGGTTGTCGAGCGTGGTCAGCTGGTCGAAGAGGTTGACGAGCTGGAAGCTCCGCGCGATCCCCCGGGCGATCTTCTTGTGGATGGAGTCGCGCGTGATGTCGGCCCCCTGGAACACGATGGCGCCGGAGTCCACGGGGATGAGCCCGCTGATCAGGTTGATCAGGGTGGTCTTCCCCGCCCCGTTGGAGCCGATGAGGGCCAGCACCTCTCCCTCCGTCACGGTGAAGTCCACGTGATCCACGGCGTGCGTGTCGCCGAAGTACTTGGTGAGCTGGGTCGTCTTGAGCAGGCTCACGGCTCGGGCGTCCTCTTCCACTTCTGGGAGAGCTGCGCGACCATGCCCATGATGCCCGTCGGCAGCGCCAGCACGAGCGTCACCAGCACGACGCCCAGGAACAGCTGCCAGTACACGGTGTAGCCCACGGCGAAGGTCTTGAGGTAGTTGAAGACCACCGCGCCCACGATGGGTCCGGCGAAGGTCTTGAAGCCTCCCATCACGGTCATGAAGACGATCTCGCCCGAGAAGTTCCAGACCAGGATGTCGGGCGTCGTGAGACCGTTGAGCGGCACCCAGAGCGCCCCGGCCAGCCCCGTGAACACCCCGGAGATCAGAAAGGCGACCCAGCGGTAGTGCCAGACCTGCACCCCGACGAACTCGGCCCGCGTCTCGTTGTCGCGGATGGCCTGGAGCGCCTTGCCGAACGGCGAGTGCACGATCACCCACATGACCGCCACCGAGGCCAGGAAGAACACGAGGACGTAGTAGTAGTACCGGTGCGCCAGGAAGGCCATCTTGTCCTGTCCCGCGCCGATGGACACGCCGAGCAGCCTGGGCGTGGGCACCCGCAGGCCATCGGTCCCGCCCGTCACCCAGAAGAACTTAAAGGCCAGGCTCCAGATCACCTGGGACAGGGCGAGCGTGAGGATGCCGAAGAAGATCCGCGTGTAGCGCACGCAGACCAGGCCGAAGATCGCGGCCACGAGGGCCGAGGCGAGGACGCCGGCCAAAAGCAGCAGCTCCATCGAGCCGATCTTCAGGTACTTGACGGCGAAGGCGGCGGCGTACGCGCCCACGCCAAAATAGGCCGAGTGCCCGAAGGAGAGGAGGCCCGTGTAGCCGAGCAAGAGGTTGAAGCCCAGCGCCGCGATGGCGAAGACCAGGCCGTAGGACAGCAGCACGGTCTGATACGGCTCGACTACCCAAGGCAGGATCGCGAGCACGAGGATGATGGGCCCGACGGCAACGAGCTGGCGCCGGTTCGCCATGGGCACGGGGCTCATGCGCGCCCGAACAGCCCGGCGGGCCGGATGAGCAGCACCACGGCCGCCATGAGATAGAGCACCGCCAGCTCGACCTCCGGGAAGAAGGTGATGCCAAGCTCCCTGACCACGCCCACCATCAGCGCTCCGACCAGGGCGCCCTCGAGGCTCCCGAGGCCGCCGATGACCACGACGACGAACGCCAGGATCAGCGCGTCCACGCCCATGCCGAGCACGGCGCCCTGCTGCGGCACGACGATGGCGCCGCCGAGACCCGCCATGAAGCAGCCCAGCGTGAAGGCCTGGACGTAGACGCGGTTGACGTTGACCCCCATGGCCTGCGCCATGCGCATGTTCTGCGAGGTCGCCCGCAAGACGATGCCGAACTGCGTGCGGTAGATGAAGGCCCAGAGACCCGCCGCCGCGAGGCCGCCGACGACGATGACGGCCAGGTTGTACGTCGGGTAGATGGACTCGCCGAAGTTGAGGCTCCCCATGCCCTCGTAGAGCGAGCTGACGGACAGCGGGTACGGGCCCCAGATGAGCCGTATCAGGTCCTCGAGGATCGACAGCAGCCCGAACGTGATCAACAGCTGGTACTCCTCGGGGCGCTGGTAGAGCGGCCGGAGCAGGGTCGGCTCCAGCACCGCGCCCAGGGCGGCCGCCCCCAGGGGCCCGGCGAGCAGCACGAGGTAGAGGAGCGGCGTCGGCGTCGCGCCGCCCACGAGCAGCCCGACCGTCCAGGCCGCCACGAAGGCCCCGAAGGCGTAGAGGTTGCCGTGGGCCAGGTTGACGATCCGCATGACGCCGTAGATGAGGCTGAGCCCGCCGGCGATGAGGAAGAGCACCGCCGCGTAGAGGAGCGAGTTGAGGATGTGGATCAGGAGCGTGTCCATCGCCCGATACCATGCCCCAACTCAGGGGGCTGGTTCAACCCGAAACTGCGCCACCGCCACCTCGGCGTTGACCCAGTTGTCGCGCAGGGCCAGCGCCACCAGGGCGGTGTACGCGCCCGGCTTGAGCCGGCCCTTGAGATTGACCACGAGCCGGGCGCCGTCGCGGTCGCGCGAGAGGCCGGCGTCCGCCACCGCGCCGTCGGCGCCGACAATGACGTAGCGGCAGACCGGCACGTCCGCGAGGTCCTCCTCGGAGACCGGCTTGCCCAGCGGCTCCCTCACGACGCGGTATTCCCGCAGGAACCTCTCGACGCGCTCGATCTCGGGGACGACCTCCAGGCGATCGCCGCGGGCGGTGAGCCGGGCGACGAAAGCCCGGCTCGGGCGAGCGAAGCGATCGTAGGTGCCGACCCCTTTCGGGTTGGTGAAGTCGCGGAACGCCCCTAAGACTACCTCGCGCTCCGTCCACTTCTCGAGCGCGTAGGGCCCGTTGGTGACGAGGAAGTGGCCGCGCTTAGCGTAAAAGCCCTTGAGCGAGGCCCAGCGTGTCTGGGCTTCGTCCGCCGTGACGAGTCGCTTGAGCGCGGGCGGGATGTAGGCCTGGGCCGCGAACGTCTCCACCAGCGCGAAGAGCGCCTCCTTGGTCTTCGCATCCCGCGCCAGGTCGAGCCACGGCACGCCGCGCCGCTTCGCCTCGCCCGGTGAAAAGGCCGCGAGGCCCCGCTTGACGGCCTCGTCCATCAGCGCGAGCACGGGCCAGGGCAAGGCGCTCCATGGAGGTGCTAAGGCTGCCAGAGCTTCGTTGTCGAGGGCGCCGCCGTTGACGTAGACCTCGATGACCGGAACGATGTAGGTGAACGTGTTGTCGCTGAACTTCTTGACTTCGGCGTCCACCTTGATCACGCGGAAGCCGACGAGGGCCTGGCGGAGCGGCGCCGTCGCGGTCTCCACGGCGAGGTCGGCGGCGGCCCGCCCGCCTGCCCGCGCGCCCCAGCGGTACGCGAAGCTGTACGCATAGGCGGCGTCAGCGGGGGTCATGCGCGTGTTGTCGTGGAAGGCGGAGGCCACCAGACGGTATGTGATGCGGGCTCGAGCGCTCTTGCCCTTCCCCGCGTCACTGAAGAGCCCGGTGCCGGGCTCCGGAATCAGGGCGTCTTCCGGCAGCTCGATCTCGGACACGGTTGGGGAAGTGGGCGGCCGAGTCACCGTCACGGCGGTCACCCGGTTGGCCACCCATCCCGAGCCGTAGGGTTCCGGGATCAGGGCCGGATCGCCCACGGCCGCCCACAGCAGCCGCCCCGCCGGATCGAGGAAGCCCCCGATAGGATTCCACGCGGCGGCGGGCCGGCTCGCGATTCCCAATCTGAGCCAGCCGTTCCACGGGAAGTCCTTGAGCTTAACGGTGCGGAGGAAGATGGCGGAGTTGAACCCGGTCTGCGAATCCCAGGCGATATTCTCCACGCCCTGGGAGAACTCCGCGTTGAAGTACTCGCGGCGGACAGTGTAGCCCAAGACTACCCGGTCGCAGCCCGCCGCCAGTCGCGACACCAGCTGGCGCTCGAGCTCGATCCGCGCGGTGGGGCTGTCAAAGGCGCCGGAAGCGAGGCGACGGTAGAGCCCCTCCGCCGCCTGACGATCCGCGGCGTCGCTCACGGCGCCGGCTGCGAGCAGATAGGCGTGGAACCAGCCCTCCTTGAGCCACGGCGGGCCGAGCCAGCCGTCCAGGTTCAGGCCGTGGGAAGCGAGCAGGCCTTCAACGTCGACTTCCTCGATCGTGGCGTCCCACTTGCCGCCTCTGGCCGGGGCCTTCACGAGCCGCTCGGCCAGTGGACCTTTGGCCTGGACCAGCGGCGCAGCGCCCGATGCGGCAGGTGCTGCAGCGTAGGCTTGCTTCGCTGACTGGGCCAGATCGAAGTGCTCCAGGTAGTCCATGTCATAGGGCGTGACGGGGTACGGATGCGGGACGTAGAGGCCCGGCGCTTGGCCAAGGCTCTTGGCGATCCGGCGAGCCGCTGCGCACCGGCTCTCGCGGTTCGCCGCTGCCTGCGAGCCCGGATTGAAGGTCATGACAACATAGCCGCCCAGCGACTCGACGGGCTTGAGGTCGGCGGGGGCGCGGCCGCCGACGAAGGGATCGGCACCGACATAGGCGTGGAGCCCCGCGCTCTTGAGCAAGGGCACCGCCGCGGCCGGCGGCAGGGTCTGGATGCGGATCTCCTGCGGGTAATAGGACGGATAGAAGGGCAACTCGTGACCGGCCCCGGAGGGAGCGGCCCAGAGCAGGCAGAAGACAAGCAGGATGAGCGCACGCCCTCGATGCGCCCACCGACGGAACAGGGAACGCCTCATGAACGTGAGAAAGGGGGAGGGGGGCAGGTCCTGCCCCCCTCCCCCGAACCCGTGAGCCGAGACGCTAGACCTTGACCTGGGGCCAGGTCTTCTCGATCCAGGTATAGGTGCGAGTCTCCTCACCGCTCGGCGCCGGCCACCCCGGAGGCGCCGTGATGTTGCGGATGGGGATGGTGATGATCTTGGTCGGATCGAGGATCTGGAACGGATAGTCAGGCGAGTTGACGCTGAAGCCCGTCATGGCGTCCTTGTAGCCCTGGTGGTTGTCCGGGCGGATGTGGATGTAACCCGCCGGCCCGGAGATGGACGCCCCTTCCAGCTGGCTGATGAGGGCCTCGTCGTCGGGCCAGCCGCCCGTCAGCTTGTTGGCCTTCTCGACCGTCTGCTTCAGGAGCATGAGCGTCGTATAGGCGCCTTCGGACTGGAAGTTCGGGTACTCCTTCCACCGCTCGAAGTACTTCTTCACGAACGCCGTGTTGGCCGGCCAGCGGTCCTGCGGCGGATAGTTGAAGTAATAGTTGGAGTGGACGCCCGCGATGACGCCCTCCGGGTGGTCCTTGCCGATGGCGTGCGGCGCGACGCCGAAGGCGATCATGCTCGTGAACTTCATCTTCTTGAACAGGTCGTAGCGCAGCGCCTGCTTGTACATGGCCACATAGTCGCCGCCCCACACCGAGGAGACCAGCAGGTCAGGCTTGGCCGCGATGGCCTTGGTGATGTGGGAGGTGAAGTCCGTGGTGCCGAGCTTGGGCCAGCCCTCCGACACCACCTGGGTGCCGGGCATCATCTTCTTCATCACGATGTTGAAGTGCGCGAAGGCGTTGCGCCCGTAGGAGTAGTCGGGGTGGATGTGGGCGATCTTCCGCACCTTGGGCCAGGTCATGGCGGTCGCGACGGCCGCGGTCACGCCGTCGGCCGACTGCATGTTGGTGATGCGGAAGATGTGGTGCGGGTTCAGCACGGCCTTGTCGAAGAGGAAGTCCGTGCATCCGTCCACGAAGATCGTGAGCAGCTTGAGCTCCTCGGCCACTGGCCCGAGCGCCGGCGTGTTGCCGCTCGAGATGACCCCAGTGAAGAGGTCAATCTTCTCGGAGAGCTTCATCCGGCGCATTTCCTTCACGTTCGCGTCGGTGCCGGCCGCTTCGTCGGCCTTGAAGGTCTCGATCTTGCGCTTGCCCAAGAGACCGCCCTGGGCGTTGATCTCCTCAGCCGCCAGGATATGCCCCTTGTAGGAGGGCTCTCCGAGCACGGCGGCGGCGCCGGTGAAGAAGGTCATGTGGCCGACCTTGTACGGCGTGTCGGGGATGTTGCCCTTGGGCTGGGCTTCGGCGCGGCTGATGAGAGCCGGGCCGCCGACGAGCGGCACGGCGGCCGCGGTCGCCGCGGCGCCGACCGTCACGCCGAGAGAACTCAGGAAGTCACGACGGGAAACTTCTGGGGCCATAAGGCGTCCCTCCTTGATTGGGTGGACCGTGTCGAGGCCAGTGGTGGGGCAAGGAGATATTAGCCGGGGCTCGGGGGAAGTCAAGGAGTAAGCGCAGAGGGCGGCCTGTTCTCGGCGCGATGCGTCAGAGCCTCGCGTCCTCGAGCAAGAGCGCCTATAATCGTGCTCGAAGGCCATGCGGACATGAGCGCCATCACGCGATCGCTTCGCGGCATCGGGGCCGCCGTGAAATCACGGCCGTGGCTGTTCCTCGCGGTCGCTCTCGGCGTCTTCGCCCTCGACATCCTGGTCCCGCCCCTCGTCCTGACCCTCGCTCGCAAGCCCGTCACCGCCTTCACCATCAACCCCTGGCTGCCCTCCCTGCCCGACTACCTCGCCTCCGGGCGCGGCTCGCTCGGGGAGCGCTTCACCAAGGCGTGGGGCCTGGCGCTCTTCTGGTTCTCCGCGGACAATTCGTTCGGGCTCGAATGGGGCTTCGCCGTCACGACGGCCGACCTCGCGCGCTTCGCCTTCATGTCCCTCCTCGTCGCGGCGTACTTCGCGCTCTGGATGGAGCGCCGCGCGGCTCTCCCCGTCGCTCCGTGGGGCCGCGGGGCCGGAGGATCAGGCGGCGTGCTGGGAGCGCTGGGCGGCATCTTCGGGCTCTCCACCGGCGGCTGCACCGTGATGGGCTGCGGCGCGCCGGTCCTTCCGGTGATCGGGCTCGCCTTCGCGGGCCTCAGCAGCACCACGATCAAGTGGATGTCCGACCTCTCAACGATCGGCACGGCGGCGGTGCTGATCGGTCTGGTATCAGCCGTCGGCTGGCTAGGCTACCGCACAGGCCGCCGATAAGGGCCCATCTGCTTCGTTGGCGCCCTCGGCCGCAGGCTCAACGTACAGGAGTACGCCTCGCCCGCGGCCCTTCGGGCGCCGCCTCGCATCTGGACCCTTCTCGCCGGTCTCAAGTCGAGAGGTGTAGACTGCCGGGGTGCTGACCCGCGAGTTCGGGCCCACCGGTGTCAAGGTCAGCGTCATCGGCCAGGGCACCTGGCACATGGGCGAGGACCGGCGCCTCAAGAAGGGCGAGATTGCGGCGCTCCGGCTCGGCATCGAGCTGGGCCTGACCCACATCGACACCGCTGAGATGTACGCAGACGGCCAAGCCGAGGAGATCGTCGCTGAAGCGGTGGCGGGGCAGCGCGACCGCGTCTTCATCGCCACCAAGGTCCTGCCCTCGAACGCGTCGTACAAGGGCACGCTCGACGCCTGCGAGCGCTCGCTCAAGCGCCTGCGTACCGACCACGTGGACCTCTACCTCTTGCACTGGTGGAGCGGGCAGCACCCCATCGAGGACACCATGCGCGCCTTGGTAGCCCTCTGCGCATCGGGCAAGACGCGCTTCGCCGGCGTGAGCAACTTCGACGTCGAGCAGATGCGGGCGGCCCAGGCGGCGCTCGGCAAGGTCCCCCTCGCCTGCAACCAGGTGCTGTACCACCTTCGCGACCGCGACATCGAGAAGGACGTCGTGCCGCACTGCGAGCGGGAGCGGATCGCCGTCGTGGGCTACACGCCGCTGGCGCGCGGCGGCTTCATGCGCGGGGCGGTCGCCGACGTCGCCAAGCGGCTCGGCAAGACACCGCGCCAGGTCGCGCTCAACTTCCTCACCCGCCGCCCGTCGCTCTTCGCCATCCCGAAGGCGACGAGCCCCGAACACGTCCGGGAGAACGCGGGCGCGCTCGACTTCACGCTCACCCCTGAAGATCTCTCGGCCATCGATGCCGAGCACCGGAGATAGACCATGCCCCCTGTGTCCAGCATCGGCCAGTCCCTTCGCCGCGTGGACGGCGGCGAGAAGGCGGCGGGCCTCACGCGCTTCGCCGCGGACCTCGTGCAGACGAACGCGTTGCACGCCCGCCTCGTGCTCTCGCATCACGCTCACGCGCGCATCCTTAAGGTGAACGCGCACGCCGCCAGGGCCCTGCCCGGCGTGGTCGGCGTCTTCACCGGGCGCGACCTGCCGCTCACCAAGCAGGATCCGTCCGACCGCAACCGCTGCCCTCTGGCGCTCGACACCGTCCGCTTCGTGGGGCACCCCGTGGTCGCGGTCGTGGCCGAGAGCGAGGCCGTCGCCGAGGACGCGGCGGCGCTGGTCGAGATCGAGTACGAGATCCTGCCCGCCGCGGTCGACGCGCTCGAGGCCATGCGGCCCGACGCCCCGCTCGTGAGCGAGCTTGGCGGCCAGGACGATGACGCCGAGCTGGGCCAGCACGGCGCGGCCGGCGGCGGCGCGGCGCTCAAGGAAGCGCTCGGGTCCAACATCGCGAGCACCCAGCACTTCACGCGCGGCGACGTCGCCAAGGGCTTCGCCGAGGCGGACGTCGTGATCGAGCGCACCTACCGCACGAGCGTCGTCCACCAGGGCTACCTCGAGCCGCGCGCGGCCGTGGCGCAGGTGGACGCGCTCGGCAACGTTACCGTGTGGACGACCACCCAAGCGCTCTTCTACACGCGCTCGGAAGTCGCCGAGGCCCTGGGCCTGCCCGAGCACCAGGTGCGCATCGTCGCGACGCCGATCGGCGGCGGCTTCGGCGGCAAGTTCGTCCTCCTCGAGCCGCTCGCCGCGGCGCTCGCGATCGCGCTCAGGCGATCCGTCTCGCTCGTGCTCTCGCGCACCGAGGAGTTCCTGACGACGACCCCCGCGCCCGCGAGCGTTTTCGAGCTCAAGACCGGCATCGCCAAGGACGGCAGGCTGACCGCCCTTCAGGCGCGGGTCATCTTCGACGCCGGCGCCTATGCGGGCGCGCCGCTCGGTATCGCCTGTCTGATGCTCGGCGGCTGCTACCGGCTGCCCCACATGGACATCCGCGGCTACGAGGTGCTGACCCACAAGACGGGCAACGGCGCCTACCGCGCTCCCGGCGCCGTCCAGGCGGCCTTCGCGCTGGAATCCCAGATGGACCTGATGGCCCGCGCGCTCGGCATGGACCCGCTCGACCTGAGACTCCTCAACGCGTCGTCCGAGGGCGATCTCATGGCCAACGGCAACAAGTGGCCGCGCATCGGTCTCCGCCCCTGCCTCGAGCGGCTCAAGGAGGAGCGCGGCCGCCGCAAGGCGTCCGCGGGATCTAATCCGCGCTTGAAGCGTGGGGTCGGGGTCGCAATTGGCGGCTGGATGGGCGGCATCGAGCCGGCCAACGCGGTCTGCCGGCTCGAGCGCGACGGCACGCTGTCCATCATCGTGGGCACGGTGGACATGAGCGGAACCAACACGGCCTTCGCCCAGATCGCCTCGGAGGCCTTTGGTCTTCCCACGGGACTCATCCGGGTGGTGAACGCCGACACCGAGGCCGCGCCCTACGCCGGCTCGAGCGGCGGGAGCAAGATCACCTACACTGTCGGCGCGGCCGTCGAGAAGGCAGCGCGCGACGCGAGGCAGCAGCTCTTCGCCATCGCCGCGCGTCACCTCGAGGCGGCGGTGGAGGACCTCGAGCTGGTCGACCGGGCGATCCAGGTCCGGGGCGCGCCCGGCAAGGCCGTGCCGATCGCCGCGCTCGCCAAGGCGTCGATGCAGTTCGCGGGCAAGTACGAGCCCGTGTACGGGCGTGGCTCGACGGCGACCATCGCGCGCTCGCCCGCCTTCGCGGCGCATCTCGCCGAGGTCGAGGTGGATATGGAGACCGGTCACGTGCGAGTGCTCGACCAGGTCGTGGTCCAGGACGTAGGGCGCGCGATCAACCCCGCGGCCATCGAAGGCCAGATCCAGGGCGCCGCCGCCCAGGGGGTCGGGTGGGCCCTCCTCGAGCGGATGCCGTACGACGCGCACGGCCAGCTGCTCTCGGCAACGTTCATGGACTACGCCATGCCGGCGAGCGACACCGTCGCCGCGGTGCGCGCCGTGCTCGTGGAGGTGCCATCCGAGCTGGGCCCCTTCGGCGCGAAGGGAGTCGGCGAGCCGCCCGTGGTCGGCGCGCCCGCCGCCATCGCCAACGCGGTCATGGACGCGACAGGACACCGCTTCACCGAGCTGCCCATCACGAGCGAGGCCGTGAGCCGCGCGGTCTTAGGAGCCATCGTCCATTCGTAACATCATCCTGCTCGGGCTGACCTCGCTCCTGACCGACATCTCGAGCGAGATGGTCTACCCCCTCGTGCCCTTCTTCCTCACGGCGGCGCTCGGCGCGAGCCCGGCGATGCTGGGGCTCATCGAAGGCCTGGCCGAGAGCGTGGCGAGCGTCCTCAAGGTCTTCGCCGGGTTCATCTCGGACCGGATCGGGAAGCGCAAGGGACTGATCATCGCCGGCTACGGCGCGGCCGCCCTCGGCAAGCTGCTTCTCGCGCTGGCAGCGGGCTGGGGCATGGTGCTGACGGCGCGAGTCGTTGACCGGCTCGGCAAGGGCATACGAACGGCGCCGCGGGATGCCCTGATCGCCGACAGCGCCCACGAGGACAAGCGCGGCCGCGCCTTCGGGCTCCACCGGACCCTCGACACCTGGGGCGCGGTGGCGGGCGTAGGCCTCGGCTACTGGTTCTTCACGCGCATGCCCGGCGAGTACGCGCGCGTCTTCCTGGTAGCGCTCCTCCCCGCGGTGCTGGGGGTGCTCGTGCTCCTAGCCGTCCGCGAGCCCAAGCACGGGAGGCTGCGTGTGGCCCCGCCTCGCCTCAGCTGGAACATGCTGCCGAGGCGGCTACAGCTCTTCCTCGTGATCACGCTCCTCTTCACCTTAGGCAACTCGTCCAACGCCTTCCTCCTGCTCCGGGCGCAGAGCCTCGGCTTCACGGCCGCGGCGGCGATTCTCCTCTACGGCGCCTACAACGCGAGCTACGCTCTGTCCTCCTATCCGGTCGGGCTGGTGTCTGACCGCATCGGCCGCAAGACTCTTCTCGTCGCGGGGTACAGCTTCTACGGAGTCGTCTACCTGGGGTTCGCCCTCCTCGACGCCGCGAGCCACGCGTGGATCACCTGGGCGCTCTTCGCACTCTACGGGCTTTACAGCGGATTCACCGATGGCGTCGAGAAGGCGCTGGTCTCCGACCTCGCGCCTCGCGAGCTGCGCGCGACGGCCATCGGGCTCCATGGGACCTTGGTGGGCATTGGACTCTTCCCGGCCTCCTTCATCGCGGGCCAGCTTTGGACATGGCTCGGCCCGGAATCCACCTTCTATTTCGGCAGCGGCATGGGCTTCCTCGCGTCCCTCGGCCTTCTGCTGGTGCTCTGAGACGGGAGAACACAGGATGAGAGTCGGCATCTCGCTGACGAGCCACCACGACGTCACGGACCCGCGCGAAGGCGCGCGCTGGATGATCGAGCGGGCCCAGGCCGCGCGGCACGCGGGCCTCGACTCGCTCTTCCTTGGCGACCACCACGCCGTCCCCAAGCCCTATTACCAAAACGTGCCGATGCTCGGGCGGCTCCTCGCCGAGTGGGACGAAAAGGCCGCGGGCTGCCTGTTCCTCCTGCCGCTCTGGAATCCCGTGCTAGTCGCCGAGCAGGTCGGCACGCTGGCCGCCATCGCGCACGGCCGCTTCATCTTCCAGTGCGGGCTCGGCGCCGACGAGGCGCAGTTTCTCGCGATGGGCGCCAACATCAAGCAGCGCCCCTCGGCCTTCGAAGAGTCCTTCGCCCTCGTGAAGAAGCTTCTCGCGGGCGAGACCATCTCATCGCAGGGACGCTTCGTCGTCGAGAACGCGCGGGTGACGCCGCGCCCCGCCGAGCCCGTCGAGTACTGGATCGGCGCCAGCGCGCGAGTCTCCATCGACCGCGCGGCGCGCATCGCCGACGGCTGGCTCGCCTCGCCCGGCCTCACCATCGACCAGGCCCGCGAGCAGGCGGCCTGGTACCTGGACGGCTGCGCCAGGTACGGGAAGAAGCCGGCGGCGGTGGCGATCAGGCGGGATATCTACGTCGGAGAGTCAGCGGCCGAGGCCGAGGCGACGGGCCAGGCCATGGTCAAGGCGGGGTATCGCGGCTTCGACCCGAAGGCGCTCTGCTGGGGCTCGGTGGAGCAGGTCGTGGAGAAGTTCCGCGCCCTCGAGCCGCTCGGTTACACCGACATCATCGTCCGCCACCTCACCGACGACCACCCCAAGGTCCTGGGCTCCCTCGCCCGCCTGGCCGACGTGCGCAAGGCGTTCCAGAACACCTAGCCTGGTCAGGGGCTGCGGGCGCCCCAGAGGCCGGCCGCGACGCGCGCCTCGTAGTAGTGGCCGTTGGGATGCAGGAGCGCCGTCTGGACGAGGACCCATGCGCGGCTCCTCCCACCGGCCCAAAACTCCGTGAGCCATTCGGCGCCGGGGGCGACGACGCCCTCGGTGAGGACGACGCTCCTGACGCGCTCCGCCGGAACGAGGGCCTCGAGGTCGCTGCCGCGCAGCGTCTCGATGACCTCGAGCGTCCGCGTCGTCACCGCATCCCAGTAGCCCTTGAGCGCTTGGAGGTCGATGCGCGCGCTCAGCTCGTCCACCTCGGCGTCCTTCATCCCCGTGCCGACGTCGCGTCGCGGCACGCCGAGGCTTTCGAGCCATCCCGCATCGAGAACCTGGGGCCGGTCGGCCAGGAAACGATTCAGCGCGACGTCCTCGATACGCGCCGCGTGCCAGAGAAGCCACGCGACGGTGTTGACGCCCGGATGGGGCCGCCCGCGCAGGTGCGGCTCGGGAAGCCGGGAAAACAGCCCGTCGATCAGGCTTCCGTGGAGGTCACCGTAGCGGAGCAGCAGGAAGCTGATGGCGTCCATGCCGGCTACGGGCTGATCCACACCTTCATGAAGGTGTTGTTGTCGTAGGTGGTGAGCCCAGGCTTGTAGTTCTGCAGGCGCTTGTCCTTGAAGAACCAGCCCTCGACCCATGCCACGGCCACCGTGGCGGTGTCGCCACGCGTGAGGATGTAGCGCTGGAGCTCCCAGTAGGCCTGCCGGCGCTTGTCCTTGTTCGACTCTTTCAAGCCGCGCTCCGCCAGCTCGTCGATCTTCGGATCGGACATGCGGCCGTAGTTGCTCCCGCCCTCGGTCGTGTAGGCGATGTGGAAGACGCCCGAGGGATCATTGACGTCCATGGCCCGGTCCTGGCTGGCGATGAGCGTGAAGTCGCCCTTGCCCCAGGCAGCGTAGCCCGCCGCGCTCTCGTGCGTCTTGAGCGTCCCGCGGATGCCGGCCTTGCGAAGCTGGGCGATGACGAGCTGAGCACGGTCGACGTAGTTGCCGACGGAGCGCACCGCGACCTCGATGTCCACGCCGTTCGGGTAGTGCTTCTCGACGAGCTTCTTGGCCTCGGCGATGTCTCCGTCCTTCGGCTGGCGGCAGCCCGGGATCTTGTTGACCTCCTCGAGCGGCAGGGCGAAGTCGCCGGACAGCTTCGGATCGAGGATGCCGCAGGGCACGCCCGCGCCTTCGAGAGCCTTGGCGACCATCTCCTGTCGGTCGATCGCCAGGTTGACCGCTCGCCTCAGGTCCGGGTTGTTGAAGGGCGGCTTCTGCGAGTTCAGGTAGATGAGAAAGATCGTGTTGATAGAGGCCTGGTAGATGTCCACGTCCTGGCGGGCCCGGCCCAGCTCGTCGGCCTGCGTCTTGCGCATCGGCGGCCAGGCATCCCAGAGCATGATCTTGCCGGCTTTCGCGGCGGCGAGCTGGGTCGGCCCGCCGATGAGGATGAACTGCTTGACGCCGTCCACATACGGCAGGCCCGGGATGAAGTAATTCGGATTCTTCTCCCACTCGATCACGCTGCCGCGCTCGTACTTCTTGAACTTGAAGGGCCCCGTGCCGATCTGGGCTTCTGGTTGGTTGAGATCTCCGTATTTCGCGAGGATGTGTTTCGCGGCCACGCGACACCAGGCCGAGGCCAGCGACGGCAGGAACGGCGCGGCCGGGAACTTGAGCCTGAACTGGACGGTATTCGCGTCGACCATCTCGACCGCGGCCACCATGGGCTTGAGCGAGGCCCCGCACTTCGGGCTCTGGAAGTCCTTGCTGAGGATGCGGTCGAAGGAGGCCTTGACGTCGGCCGCGCTGAAGGGCTGGCCGTCGTGCCACGTAACGCCCTTTCGGAGGTAAAACGTGTACGTCTTCCCGTCGGGCGAGACCGTCCAGCGCTCGGCCAGGTCGCCGGCGATCTTGGCCGGATCATCGGGATCATAGTGCAGGAGCCCGCTGTAGACGCCCGCCGTCGCCTGCTGGACGACCAGGGGAGACTCGGCGTGAACGTCGAGGCGGCCCGGATCGCCGTAGTCGAACCACGTGAGGATGCCGCCGGGACGCGGCTTGTCCTGCGCCTGCGCCGCGGGCGCGGCGAGCGCGGCGATCAGCGCGAGGGAAGCCAGGAGGCGGAGAGTCTTCGAGGTCGTCATTTATCGAACTCCTTTTGGGATCGGGCTCCTTTGCGTCGTTACTAACCGAGGCCCCCGCGCAGTCGCGGGTCGGTGACATCGCGAATCGAGTCTCCAAAGAGGTTCAGCCCGAACACGGCCAGGCTGATCGCCAGTCCGGGAAAGAATACCATCCAGGGCGCGGTCTCGAGCGCCTGGATTCCGGCCGTCATCATGCCGCCCCACGAGGGCTCGTCCGGCGGCGCTCCGGCTCCGATGAAGCTCAGGGAGGCTTCCACCACGATGGCGTAGGAGACATTGGTCGTGACGAGGACGATATAGCCGGCCATGCAGTTGGGGATGAGGTGCCGCGCGATGATGCGCCAGTTCGTGGCCCCGACCGCGCGCGCCGACTCCATGTACGGCGAGACGATGATGCCGAGGGCGATGGAACGGATGGTACGAGCCGCCGTGGGCGTCAGCAGGACGACGAGCGCGATGATGACGTTGTTCACCGACTGGCCGAGCGCCGCCATCAGCGCGAGCGCCAGGATGATGGGCGGCAGGGCCATCACGCTGTCCACGACGCGCTGGCTGCCCGTATCGGCGGCGCCGCCGAGGTAGGCGGTGACGGCGCCCCAGAGCGAGCCCGCCGTGATGCCGAAGACGACGGACACGAGCCCAACGTAGAGGGACAACCGCGCGCCCCAGATCACGCGGCTCAGCACGTCGCGCCCGATCTGATCGGTGCCCATGGGAAATTGCGCGCTCGGCGGCAGGTACGGCGAGAAGCTCGCGTCCTTCGGGCCGTGCGGCGCCAGCCGTGGCGCCAGCACGGCGACCGCGATCAGCACGAGAACGATGAGCCCGCCGGCCGCGCCCAGCGGCTGGCGGCGGAGGAGGTGACCGAGCGCTGCCATCGCCTCACGCATAGTGGATCCGTGGATCGAGCCAGACGTAGAGCAAATCCACCACGAGGTTCACGACCAGGAAGACCACGGCCATGACGAAGACCATGGCCTGGACGGTCGGGTAGTCGCGCTGGCTCACGGCCTGGACGAGCGCCGTCCCCATCCCCGGCACGACAAAGATGATCTCCATGATGACGAGCCCGCCCAGAAGCCGGCCGCCCCACCAGCCGACGAAGGTCACCACGGGCAGGAGCGAGTTCCTGAGCGCGTGGCGGTAGACCACCGCGCGCTCCGACAGACCCTTGGCGCGCGCCGTGCGCACGTAGTCCTGTCGGATCACCTCGAGCATCTGCGAGCGCGTGAGCCGCGTGATGGGCGCGCTGATGTAGTACGCCTGCGCCAGCGCCGGCCAGATCAGCTGCTTGAGGTTCTCCACCGGGTCCTCGGTGAAGGCCACGAACTCGAGCGGCGGGATCCAGTGGAAGACCCGGACGAGCCCGTACAGGATCAGCGCCCCCGTGACGAAGAGCGGCACGCTCAGGCCGCTCAGGCTCGCGATGCGCGCGAGGTAGTCGAGGGGGCCGTTCTGATGGACGGCGGAGACCACGCCGAGGGGGATGGCCCAGATCACCGCGATGGCGAGCGTGAGAATGGCCAGCTCCATGGAGCGCGGGAAGCGCTCGCGCAGGATGTCCCAGACCGGCCGGCGCTGCGCATAGGACTTCCCGAAATCCCCGCGCACCGCTCCGCCCATCCACGAGAGATACTGGACCATCACCGGCTGGTTCAAGCCGAGCTCCTCGCGGATCTTCTGGATCTGCTTCTGCTGGACGCCGCTCGTCTCGGAGCCCGCCTGGTACACGAGGATCTCGGCGATGTCCCCCGGGACCAGCCGCATCAGCACGAAGATCAGCATGGACGCCCCGATCAGGGCGGGAATGAAGAGCAGGATCCGGCGGATGATGTACGTGCTCATGCGGTGCGGCCGTATGCTACGGGCGGCGCGTCAGCCGCGTCAAGAGCCCCACGTGGCCGGGACAATCGGCTCTCACCGAAGTACATCGATGTCCCGTTCGCCGAGAAGCCTCGCAGATAGGGCGGCGGTAGGTAGTGATGCTTTCCGGGCTCCAATATTCCGACTGTACCGCCGAACGTCACGAATGAGCCGCGCGACTTTCCAGCTCAGTGTCGCGTCGGCTCCATTCGTTGGTTAGGCGTCGCGCCCTTCATTTGAGCAGCCCAGGGTTATTCCCAAGATATTCCCGGGCAAATCTGATCGAACGCGCATAACCGATTCCAGTGCTGATGTACTGGTCGAGGGTTTCAATGATGGCTCTCGTCGCCTGTAGGGGATCGACGCCCATTATCCGCACGGAGCCACTCGACGAAGTTTTGTCGATGTAAACGCGAAGCTCACGTAGGCCTTGTGAAATGCCGCCCTCGCGCATGCTCACGATCCCGACCATGTGTCCTTCGCTGTTCAGAAGAGCACCACCGGAGTTACCCTTGTTGATCGACGCCTGAATAAAGATGAGGGACGACGAACCGTCAAAACCAGAAACCATGCCGTGATGGGTGACCATGCCAGGTGTCGCGAGAGGATAGCCCGAGAAAGTAACATCGTCGCCGACTGCCAAAACCTCCTTGTCGGATGCCAACTCAACCTTCGCGAAGTTCTTTGTCGGCTTGGTCTTGAGCTTCACAAAGGCGAAATCCTGAAGCAGCGGACTCGTATCGGCCTGGGTGGGCACGGATACAACGGTGCCGCTGATCGTTTCGCCAGACGGCAGAACCACCTGAAGGTCTGGATAGAGAGTCCAGTTGACTGTTGGACCCTGAGCCGACAACGCCGCCACGACGTGAAAGCATGTCAGAACGTGCTGGTCGCCAATGAAGGCACCGCTGCCCTTCGAATTTCCCGACTGGCTCACAAGCATGACGCCAGAAGTCCGGGACAGCTCAAGAACGTTCATGCCTTGCGCCATGGGACCTCCGGCAGATGAGCATGCCACGACACCAAGAAGACTGGAAAGCAACACTCTCATGGTTTGCACAGGTTGGTGCCTCCACTGGATCGGCGACGTCTAACGCAGAAGTAACCGGCCTGCGCAGCTTTTCGCGCAGGCCGGTTGACTGCCGAGTTGGGCATGGGTTGGCTGGAGATCAATTTCATTCCGCTACTTCCCCCCGATCACCAACACAAACTGAGCTTCAGGAAAGAAGTCCGGCTTTATTGGGCTAGTCCCGAACTGGACGCCAATGCCTGAGAGGATCTTTGATAGCTCAATGGCTGCTGGCGAAATATTTTTTGTGTCTCTCACTCCGATATGAACTCCAATGACGTCGGGTGTGAGGCCTGGGATTGGCAATGCCAAATCTGACGCACAACCAGCCGCCTTCAGCGCTTTGACAAAGTCAGTTGCATACACTTGAGCTTCGTGGTTGCTGTTTGCTGCCGTCACATGAACCATGGGGAGTGAGTGGCAGGATTTACGAGCCATGACTGTTAGCGCGGCACTTTGCTCAGAACTCAGGTGACGACCTTTTACGTTCTGTTCTATTTTTGAAAGTTTTTCGCGCGCTTCCTGTTGCTCACGTTGGGCCGCGTCCAGTTGCAGTTTCAGTTCGGCCTCACGCTCGAGTTGGACCTTGGAGGACAACTCACTAGCTCGGCGGTCAACGTAATAACGAATGCCAGTGGCTAACGGGACAAATATCGCGAAAATTATTGTAGCCCACAGCAAAGTGTGGGATAGCGACTTGAGGCTATCGATGCTGTTCCACATTTCCATAAATTTCTATCGATATCGGTTGCTGATCGGTGCGGAGACATAGCTGTGAATGCCCAACTAGAATTCGGGTACGGGATAGGCTGATCCGCGTAATACCGCAACCCATGCGAGATCCTGCAGCCTATCGGGATCCCAAGTGGCCGGCTGGCCCCCTTCCGAATCGGCAGGTTGAGCCTGAGTGGGCCGGCCCTCCGCGGTAGGGATATGCCACCAGGCGCTGCAGTCTATCCTGCGGAGTTCCTAGCTTACCATAGCCTAGCTCGCCTCGGCGATGGCCTTGATGCCGCCCGGGTTGTCCAGGGAGGAGAGATCGCCGGGATCCTTGCCGAGATGGGTGGCGCGGATCACGCGGCGCATGATCTTGGCGCTGCGGGTCTTGGGCAGCTCGGCGGCGAAGAGCACGCGCTCGGGCTTGAGCGCCTTGCCCATTTGCCTGGCGATAAGATCCGAGAGCTCAGCGCGGAGGGCTTCGCTGGGCTTCGCATCCGGGCGCAGCACCGCGAAGCACACCACAGCTTCGCCCTTGACCTTGTGCGGCACGCCGACCGCCGCGGCTTCGGCGACGGACGGATGGCTCACGAGCACCGACTCGACCTCCGCCGGGCCGACTCGTTTGCCCGCGATCTTCAGCGTGTCGTCGGAGCGGCCCGTGACGAACCAGAAACCGTCCTCATCGATATAGGCCCAGTCGCCGTGCACCCAGACATTCGGCCAGCGCGACCAGTAGGTCTCGATGTAGCGGTCGGGGTCCTTCCAGAAGCCCGCCGTCATGCCGGGAAAGGGCCTGGTGATGACGAGCTCGCCCACCTGTCCGCGCACCGGCTTGCCGTCCTCGCCGAAGACGTCGGCGGCGATGCCCGGGCAGGGGCCGTTGAATGAGCAGGGCTTGATGGGCGCGATCGGGAAGGACGTCAGGATGCCGCCCGAGATCTCCGTGCCGCCGGAGTAGTTAATGATGGGCACCCTGCCGCCCCCGACGTGCTCGAAGACCCAGCGGTAGGGCTCGGGATTCCACGGCTCCCCCGTCGAGCCGAAGATGCGAAGCCGCGAGAGATCGTGGGCACGCGGCCACTCGGTGCCGTGAGGCATGAGCGCGCGCACCGCCGTCGGCGACAGGCCCATGACCGTGACCTGGTGCCGCTCGGCGACCGCCCAGAGCCTGTCCGGCTTGGGATAGTCGGGCGTGCCTTCGAAGAGGACCAGCGTCGCGCCGTTGGTCAGCCCACCCAGGATGAGGATCGTGCCCATGACCCACCCCATGTCGGTGAGCCAGAAGAAGCGGTCATCGGCGCCGAGGTCGAAGAAGTAGGCCGCATCGTGGCCGATCTTCATCTGGAGCCCGCCCTGGGTCAGCACCACGCCCTTGGGCTTGCCCGTCGTCCCCGACGTGTAGGTGATGCAGCAGGGCCTGTCGGCGTCCACCGGCAGCGCCGGACACTCGGCCGACTCGTGCGCGAGCGCCTCGTGCCACCACACGTCGCGCCCCGGCGTCCACGGCACGTCGCGGCCGAGGCGCTTGAGCACGAGCAGGTGCTTGACCGATGGCGACAGCGTCGCCGCCTCGTCGGCGACCTCCTTCATCTTGACCGTCTGGCCGCGGCGCGGGAAACCATCGGCGGTGATCAGCACCTTGGCGTCGCAGTCCTGCAGGCGCGCCGCGACCGCCTGGGCGCCGTAGCCGGAGAACGAGGGCGAGTAGATGGCGCCGATCCGGCAGATGGCCATGATCGCGATGGCCGCCTCGGCGGACATCGGAAGGAACAGCCCCACGGAATCCCCCGCCCCGACACCGAGCCGCGTGAGGACATTGGCCAGGCGGTTGACGTCGCGCGACATCTCCCGGTAGGTCCACGTGCGGACCTCGCCGTCTTCCGCCTCCCAGACGATGGCGGCCTGCTCGCCGCGGCCGGCGTCCACGTGGCGGTCCACGCAGTTGTCGGAGAGATTCATGAGGCCGCCCTCGAACCAGCGCGGCCAGGCGATCCCGCGCGAGGTGTCGAGCACGCGGGTGTAGGGCTTCATCCAGCGGAAGCCCAAGTCCTTCGAGACGGCGTCCCAGTACCACTCTGGGTCGTCCACGCTCCGCCGCTGGAGCGCGTCCAGCGAGGCGAGCCCGTGGGCGCGCATGAACTTCGTCAGGCGCGCGCGCTCGATGACCTCGGGGGTTGGGCGCCAGATGATCTCGCTGTCAGTCATTTGATCACCCTCACCCTGCCCTCTCCCTGGAAGGGAGAGGGATTCGAGGGCGGCGACATGGTAGCATGTCCCGCGTTGTCACCTGGACCCCCCTATTTAAAGGAGAGCGCTCATGAAGGCGGTCGCGGCTGTCGCGGAGATCCTGAAGCGCGAAGGCGTCAAGTTCCTCATCGGCTATCCCGTCAACCCCATCATCGAGGCCGCCGCCCAGGCCGACATCCGCACCATCATCGTACGCCAGGAGCGCACGGGTCTGCACATGGCCGATGCCGTGAGCCGCGTCACCTCGGGGCAGAAGATCGGCGTCTTTACGATGCAGCACGGGC